>CBDUSL010000027.1:0-9603 GCA_965370265.1 uncultured bacterium
TTTGATAAAAACGGAAAACCTATCAAAACCGGTTTCTGCGATTATGTTCATGATCGTCTCGTAGTCAAAAGCCAGCCAAGTAAAGCTCAGATTAGTGAAGCTATCAGGATAGCTACGGGATTGTTCCAAGATAGAAAAAAACGAAGCGCCGCGAAGTCCGTTCAAATTCAACTTTTTCCCACTCGGGGGTAGAATTTCTACCCCTATTTTTTTATACAAAAAAAGCAGCTCTTTCCTAAGCCACCTTTTGTTTTTTTTGTCTATATAAATAGTCTAACAGAGTTTGTGAGATTTGGCAACCACTTTTCGCCTAACTTATCCTTCTCTATTTTTATCTGGTCGCCGGTAAAATCCCAGGCCTGATTTTTATTAATTAGTTTTTCAATCATGTCCGGTTTTATGTTTTCCGCGAATGTTATCAATATTTTTTCTTTAATATCTCCTCCGTAGTTTGTTTTTGAACAGGAAATATTTTTTACCTTGGCTTTCTGGGCCGTAATTTTGAGTTTTAGCAAACCAAAAAGGTTTTTTACCGCTTCCGGTTCTTGCTCGTATTTCTTTATAAATTTAAAGCGGTATTGTTCCAATTCTTTTATATCGAGGAAGTTAGCCATTTCCTGATAAACTTTGAGGCGCTTTGATTGATCAGGAATAACATTATCAGGGATACCGAAGGTAATGGGCAGATCAATATTTACATCCATTACCGGTCTTTGTATTTTGCCGGTTTTTGCCTCTTGAATAGCCTGGTTCAACAGACGGACGTATAAATTAAGTCCGATCGCTTTAATATGCCCTGATTGCTTATGTCCGAGAATATTGCCGCTGCCTCTAATTTGGAGATCTCTTAAGGCCAGTTGAAAACCGGAGCCAAGTTCTTTAGCTTCAAGCAGGGCCTTTAATCTTTTTTTGGCTGTTTCTTTTAATTTTTTAGAATGATAAAGAAAAAAAGCAAAGGCCTTTTTATCTGAACGGCCTATCCTTCCTCTTAACTGGTACAAATCACCCAGACCGAAACGGGTGGCATTTTCTACAATCAAAGTATTGGCATTAGGAAGATCAAGCCCGTTTTCGATAATAGTTGAGCAAACCAAAAGATTTGTTTCCTGGTTGTCAAACTTTCTCATTGCTTCCATTAACTCTTTTTCATTCAGCTGCCCGTGGGCAATTCCTATTTTTGCCTGTGGAACCAGTTTTTTAATATGCTTGGCTTTTATCTGAATAGTTTCTACCCGGTTATGAAGATAGTAAATTTGCCCCTTTCTTTTCAGTTCTTTTAGAATGGCTTCTTTAACTTTTTTTTCTGAATATGAAATAATTTCAGTGGCTACTGTTTTTCTTCCCAAGGGCGGAGTTTGAATAAGTGAAATATCTCTTAGGCCAGTCAATGAAAAATTAAGAGTGCGAGGGATAGGAGTGGCTGAAAGAGTGAGGATATGGGCTTCCGAACGGAGGTTTTTTAATCTTTCTTTGTCCTTCACTCCGAAGCGCTGTTCTTCGTCAATAATTATCAGCCCCAAATCTTTAAACTTAATATCAGAAGAAAGAAGCCGGTGAGTGCCGATAACAATATCAATTAAACCGTTTTTTAATTTTGCCACCACATCTTCCTGTTCGCTTCTGCTTTGAACCCGGCTAAGAATAGCGATTTTGGGCCCGAATTTTTTTAAACGGTTTTGAAAAGTGTCATAATGCTGCTGAGTCAAAAGGGTGGTCGGAGAAAGAAGGGCCACTTGCTTACGATTAAGAAAAGCCCGAAAAGCGGCTCTGACCGCCACTTCTGTTTTGCCAAAGCCGACATCACCGCAAATAAGCCGGTCGGTTGGCTTATCTTTTCCTAAATCAGAAAGAACTTCGCCAATCGCTCTGGCCTGGTCTGAAGTTTCCTCGTGAATAAAGCTTTCTTCAAGCTCTTTTTCCTCGGCCGGATGTTCTTCCAGGGGAATTGCTTTGGCTATTTCTCTGGCTGCATAGAGCTTAATTAGCTCGTGAGCGGCTTTTTCCGCTGATTTCTTGACTTTATAGGTCATCTGAAGCCAAGAAGTGCCCGAAAGTCGATGAAGGTTGGGCCTGGCTCCTCCGATATACTTGGTAATTTTGTCCGCATTTTCAATAGGGACAAAGAGCTTGTCTTTTTCGGCGTAGATTAAAGAAAAATATTCTTTTTCATATTCGCCGATTTTTCTTTTTACAATTCCCAAGAAACGGCCGATACCATGGTCAAGATGAACAACATAGTCTCCCGGTTTTAATTCATAAATAAGATCAAAGCTGGTTTTTTTATTTTTATATTCTCCGTTTTCCAGGCTCTGGCCGAAAATTTCCGAGTCAGTAAGAAAAGCGACTTTTTGGTCTTTAGAAATAAAACCTTCAATAAATCGGTTGCTGATTGTTAAAAATTCCGGTTCAAAATTAATTTTGTAATTTTTAAACAATTCTTTCAGTTCCTTTTCTTTATGGGTGGCCAGAAAAATCTTGAATCCTTTCTGATGGAATTCTGATAAAATATTTGCGAATTTTTTTAGGTTATTATGAAAATAAGGAGCGGCCGTCGTCCCGAAATTATGGTCAGATTTTTTCCCCAAAGCATGGAAGAATATTGTTCTGGCTTTCTTGGTTTGCTTAAAAAGATCAGAATCTTTTTCCGGATCAGAGGCGATAAGAGTTGCTTTTTCCATATTAATATAATCAAAGACATGGCTTTCATTTTTTAAGTAATTACGAGTTTTAGGAATAACAATTATTTGTTCTATCTTTTTTATGGTTTTTTTTGTCTTTTCATCGAAAAAATTAATTTTTTCTATTTCATTATTAAAAAACTCAATTCTTATGGGATGAGAGGAGTTTTCGTTAAATAAGTCAAGAAGATTTCCCTTGCGGGTAAAATGCCCCGGAGCGGAGGCAAAACGATCGAATTGGTAACCCTGCCTTATTAAAGACTGAGAAAGCTGGGCCGGGGAAATATTCTTGCCTTTTTCAAGAAGACAGAGGCTTTCTCTGAATTTTTTCGGATTGGGGACTTCCGGTAATATATCTTCAGCGGTGAAGATAAAGATTGTCCTTTCTTTTTTTTGGCCAAGGGAGTAAAGGGTTAGCCCGTCTATCTGGTGAAAATCAAATATTTTAATTTTTTCCTGAAAATATTCCTGCCAGAAATATAAATTTTCTGTTACCTCGTTCTTTTCCTGCTCGTCTTTTACCCACCACAAAACAATTCCTTCTTCAAAAAGCTTAGGGAGAAGGGAATAGGTAAGAGCTGTTTTTGCGGTTGTGTTAGTCAGGCCGGAAAAGACAATCTTGTCTTTTAATTTGAAATTATCGGGCTTGAAAACAACTTTTTTTCTGGAATTCTTTTCCACTTATTTATTTTATATCTTATTTTTTTTGGCTAATTTTAGCTTAATCTTATTAATTTAATAAATTACTTCCTTGACAGATAATAAAAGTTGTGATAAGTTATTCTATCGATCTTAAGAAGACTTAATATCGAAAAGAGACTTGTTCTTGGGTTACTACCTACAAGTGGCAACCAGGCGGCACTCCCTCCTAGCTGCTTGTAGCCCCAAGTTAAGGTTTTGTTTCTTTATGGGACTAAACTTTACACTTGTAGGTAGTAACCTTTCGAGCAAGTTTTTTTTATATTTTTTCTTTCAAAGTAAAAACAGCTTTTTTGATTGCTTCGTTTATCTTGCTTTTTTCTGAACGGCTGAAATTTTGGAGAACATATTTTTCGGCCTTTATATTTTTTTCACGGTTTGAACCGAGACCAATTTTTAAACGGTTAAATTGATTAGTCTTTAAATATTGAATAATAGACTCCACTCCATTATGACCGCCAGCCGAACCTTTTTCCCGAAACCGTATTTTTCCTAAAGGCAGGTCCAGGTCATCAAAAATAACCCATAGGTCGCTTGGCTTTGTTTTATAGTAAGAAATGAGCTTACTAACAGAACGTCCGGAATTATTCATAAATCCCTGGGCCTTAGCCAGCATAATTTTTTGTTTTCCGTCTTTTACTTCTACCCTTTCCGATTCGGTGCGTTTGCATTTCTTGAATTTTTCCCCGTATTCTCCGGCTAAAGCGTCAAGAACCATAAATCCAAGATTATGGCGGTTATTTTTATATTTTTTTCCGGGGTTGCCCAATCCAACTATAAGTTTCATAACACTCGCTTAATAATAAGACAGCACCTGATTATTTATGGAGTCACGGCCAAGGACGACTAAAATATCCAAATCAGAGAATTTTTTTAAGTCTAAATTGTGATAATAATCTAAATTAAGGGTCATTGCCTTCTTGGGATCAAAGTTTTTTAGCATTAAGGGGAGATTACTGTAAACAGGCGCGTTTAAGTCACTTCTTAGTGAATCAATAGTATCAGGTATCTGCCCGCCGGTTAAATCATAAATAAAGGTTTGCTTTACCTTATTATTATCGTAGTTACCGATATCAATAATATTATAATCGTTTCTTATTAATCCCTCTGCTTTTTCCTGGGCTAAACCCGCCTGGCTAGTTCCGTTTTGGATACTAATGGTTGCCTCTTCTTTTTTTATTTCCTGGTAACTGAATATATTTTCGCTAAGATCATGAATTTCAGAAAAATCATCAGCGCTTGGGACAAGAATATAAGCTCCTTCAAGCCCTACTTCTGTTTTTAGGTATCCGCCGGGGGAATTATCAATTACGAAATTAATTATGTTATCTTCCTTGATATTCTGGGAAAGATTGTAAATTTTCAGCATTTCCCAGATTTCCAGGTCTGTTTTGGTATGAGTGCCCAAGGTAGAAAGGATTTCAGATATTTTTTGGGGATTAATTAGGGTGGAAAAGGAGGTAAACTTGTTTTTTAAGGCCAAAAGTACTTTTTGCTGCCTTTTTGCCCGGGCAAAGTCGGAACCCTCACCATTAGTGCCGTGGCGCGATCTGACGTATTTTAAAGCCGTCTCGCCGTCCATGATTTGTTCCCCGGCCGTAAAAGATAAAGTTTGGAGGCCATAATCGTCAGTGGGATAGGTATAATCAACAAAACTATTTTCCACGTTGATTTTTATCCCGCCTAAGCCGTCAATGATTTGCTCAAAGCCGGCAAAATCAATTCGACCATAGTAATGTATTTCCTGTCCGGTTACATCTTCAACCAGGTCAACGGCCAGGGCTTCGCCACCGCCGGGATATTCCATTTCCAAACCAAAGGCAATAGCATTGTTAATCTTGCGCCAGTAATAATTTCCCGGGTATTCTACGGTCAGGTCCCGGGGAATAGAAAGCATGGCTACCTGCTTGGTGGATGGTTTGAAGCTGAGCATAATGATTGTGTCGGTAAGAAGAGAACCCTGGTGGCCATAACCGCCCACACCCAAAAGGAGAATATTAATTCGATCATCTTTTTCGCCGTTTATCTTATCTCCTTGCTTGGAAAATAAATGACTGATCTGTTGGAAAAAAGAAATTTTTTCTCCATCACCGGTTATTTCGTGGGAGCTGATAGACATTACTACTTTAACGCCCAGAGAAATACCAACACCGACGAGGGCAATTGCAAGGACTAAAAAAACCTTTCCCCAGAATCTTAGGGTGGGATGGGCGTGTTTTTTTAATTTTTTATTAATCAGATTTGGACTTTTTTGCTTTTCTTTCTTTTCCAAATCATCAATCATGTTCACTATTCTGTTTTTCCTTTCTTAAGTTAAATTATAAAGAAAAAGAGTTATTAAGTCAATAACCTTATAATTGACAATAGAATAAAAAGTGTTATCTTTAAAAAGTATTAAATAAAACAATGTTTAGACGAAATAAAAAATTAAATACATCAAATAAAGAAGAAAAAAGAGCAAAGGAACCATCCGAAGAAGAGGGGGATAGTTTTTGGCGGCAAAAAAGCACCTTCCAGCTGATTTTTATAGGGGCGGCTATGGTTATGATTGTTATGCCCTTTATTACTACCTTTAATGAATTCCTAACCAAAATAGTAGAAAGATTTCATTTCTATACGATATTAGAAGATTTCGTCGTGCCTTATCTCTCTCGCTTGATAGCCGTAGTCCTAAAGCCCCTGGGTCATACTATTATGGGTACTCATGAAGGACTTTTTATTGCCGATAAAAATTTGGCTATTAAAATCGCTTGGAACTGTATTGGCTGGCAAAGTATTATATTAATAATCATCACCTTAGTTACCGGTATTCAAGGCCACTACTCTCGTTTTTCTAAAGCCCAGACTATTTTAATCGGACTTCTTGGCACCTTTCTTCTTAATGTTTTTCGCATTGCCTCTGTGGTTGTAGTGGCTATTTACTTTGGTTATTTCCCGGCCGTGATTTATCATGATTACTTCTCTAATTTATTGATTGTTTTTTGGCTTTTTCTTTTTTGGTGGTTTGCCTATGCCTATGTTTTGGAGAGAATACCAGGCGGCCAAATGATTGAAGAAGATACAAAGAGAGGCCGGAAAAAAAGACGTTTTTCGCTTTTTCTTCCCAGGAAGGTTTCTGATCTGGTAAAGGGGACATTCCATCGGGAAAAAGGGTCTCAAAAAGAAATAAAAAGAAAATAGATTAATCCATTCAAAAATATAAAGAAATGACCTAACTTAACAAACAAAAAGGAATTAACTTAACAACACAAACAAACGGTTAGGCATTATTCAGACAATAACTGCTGGCTTAAATAGCCAGTATTTTATTTGTTGACATAACTTAATTTAACTGGTATTTTATATACACTAAAATAAGGAAAAGACACTTGTTAAGTTAATAAATTTTTTTGCCTGAAATTAGCCAAAAATCTAAATAATTGGATTTTATTGTAAAGACAACCCTCGTATTAACAAAAAAATGGGAATATTAAAACAAATAACGATAAAAACAAAAAAATAATAAAAACATAACTTAGCAGAAACAAGGACCAAGGAAAGGACCAAGGAAAACGTGATAATGCTAACTATTTTTTGATAAACTTTGTTTTTGTGAGGAAGGGTATAAGTTTGAAGAGGGAACAAATCAACTGGAAAGAAAAACCAAAACTGCTTTCTTTGAGTGATGTTTCGCGTCTCCTAAATATCCATCCAAACACTTTAAGAAACTGGGAAAAAAGAGGGAAGATAAAATCAGTTAGAATTGGAACTCGGCACGACAGGAGATATGAAAAAGAGGTAATTATTAAATTATATAATTACCTAAATAACGAACGAGACACCTTTACCAAAAAGAAACTTGCCTTAAGATGGAGCGTGGTTATTCCGGTAGTCACTTTGATTATCGGAGCAACTCTTGGCTCCATTTTTATTTTCCGTGATTCTGACCATAGCTCCGAACTGGCTCTGGAAGAAAATGAAAGTATTGTCGTCGGGGTAGAGGGGGAGGAAGGGGATGTGGATGAGGGAACAATCGCCGGAATTTCTGAAGAGTTTGAAAAAGAAATTAAGGAAGCAAAAATAAAAGAAACAGCGGCTATTAAATATGAATATAAGGGTCCGGCCATAGGCTATGTTTTTGTCTGGATAAGTTTGTTTTTTGGTTTTATATTTTTTCTTTATTCTATTAAGTATTATTTTACGGTGGCGGTGGTTCTTGGTTTTTCACAAACGGGCAATAGCCCTAATGGAAATGGAAATGGAAACGGTAATGGCAACGGGAATGGACATCACAAAAACGGATATCTAAATAGTCTTCTCACAAAACATAAAACAGGAATGAGAAACGGCTATGGTGGCTTGGACAAAAATGGAAATGGCAACGGTAATGGTGATCAAAAAAGAGGATTGTTCAACCGCATGTTTTTTACTGATGGCAACGGTAATGGCAATGATAACGGCAAAGTAAATGGTTACCAAAATGGTAATGGCAATGGGATAAAAGCCCGGTTTAGTGGTTTTTTTAAGAATGGTATTGATGGTAACGGAAACGGCAGCGGAAATGATCATAAAAATGGTGTTGGCAAAAACGGAACAGGGGCGGCTGGTATGTGGTGGGCCTTGGATCATATCCCGGCAGAAAAACAGCCTTTTATTTCGGTTCAACTTCCTTTTTATAACGAAAAAAAAGTGGCTAACCGTATTCTCACGGCTTGCACTTCTTTTGACTATGATAATTACGAAGTAATAGTGGCTGATGATTCTACCGATGAAACGGTGGAAATTGTAAAAAAATGGGCCAAACATCCCCGGGTCAAGGTTTTACATCGTGATGACCGGTCCGGGTTTAAAGGCGGAGCTTTGAGAGAAGCAATGAAGATAATGAATCCGAGAACCGAATTTATTGTTGTTTTTGACGCGGATTTTGTTCCTTATCCGGACACTCTGACCCAATTTCTCAAATATTTCCACATTAGCGCTGGTAATGGTGATAATAATAGCCATTTTCAAAACTATAAAAATACGAATATTGCGGCGGTTCAGGGCTATCAGTGGCATGTTCTTAATAAGAATGAAAACTGGATAACCAGGGCTGTCCGAACCGAATTTGCCGGTTCATATGTAATAGAAAGGCCAGGCACGGAAATTATCGGTTCTTTAAAGCAGATTGCCGGCTCGGTATATATGATAAGGGCGGATGTTCTAAGTAAATATGGCTGGGGGACCTCTATTACTGAAGATTTTGAACTGACTATGAAGCTTTACGCCGACGGATACCGGGTTTTATATACTCCTTATATTCAGGGGCCTTCCGAATGTGTTTCCACCTTAAAACGTCTTATCCGACAGAGAATGCGTTGGGCCGAAGGCCATACTTTTAATATAAAGAAATATTTTAAGAAAGTAATTTTTTCGAGATACCTTCGTAAAAGGGAGAAGCTGGAGTTTTTATATCTCGCTCCCTACTATCTTCAAGCCTGTTTTTTTCTGATTGGGACTCTGTGCTGGTTTATATCGGACGCGATTTTGGGTGCGCGCCTGCCTTTTTGGACCGCTCTCTGGGGCTGGTCTCTGGTTTTTACTAATATGCTTTCTTTGCCTTTGGTTAATTCAGTCGGTCTTTTTCTGGAAGAATCAGATGAAAAAGACTACATGGGCATATTCTCTTTTATTATTCTTTCTTATGTTCTGGTTCCTTTCCAGGCTTATGCCTCCTTTAAAGGTCTGCTGGAAAAAGAAGAGGGAAACTGGTTTAGAACTCCCAAGTCCGGACATATTACCGATTCATTTGCTCGTTCGCATTTCCGGCGCTGGTTCGGAGCCCTCTTTCCGGGCCGGGTCAGATCTTCTTTAGGAAAACAGCCGGCTCTCTCTGGCCAGTACCTTGAGATGTCCTCGTCCAACCAGCAGTTTAATGATTTTAAGATTAAAAAGAGAACTAAAAAAGCCATAATTATTAAACATGCTTTTATTTCTCTCCTGGTTTTTGCCAGCAGCTTATTAGTCATTTTATCTTATACCTCAGTAGATTATGACTATGTGGTTGAAGATAATCATAATATAAAAATAGGGAAGATTAGTGATCCAGCTTCTGAGGATGAGACCGAAACTATAGGTCAGGATGTGTCTCTTGAAGAAGGGGAAGATGTATCTCTTAAGGAAGAAGAAATCCCTCCTTCAGAACCCCCCCCAGTTCATACAGTCCGATATACCGAAAAAGAAATAGAAGATATTGCTGATTCCGGAA
>CBDUSL010000028.1:0-8980 GCA_965370265.1 uncultured bacterium
TCTTCAATCGCAATTTTTAGCGGTTTTCCTTTTTTTAATTCTTCCTTAATTCTTTCAAATATAAGAACATTAGCGTCAACCGCCATACCGATAGAAATAATAAATCCAGCCACCCCGGCTAAAGTTAAGGTTATTGACATGAGCTTAAACAGAGCAAGAACAATCATGGTATAAATAGCTAAAGCAAAAACGGCGATAAGGCCGGGCAAACGATAATAAATAATCATAAAAAGGGCGACAAAAAATAAACCAAGAAGGCCGGCAAAAAAACTTTTTTGGACGGAAATTTTTCCTAAAGTAGCCCCAATGTTCTGCTGGCTTATTAAGGCAATGGGTACCGGCAGCGCTCCTGAATTAAGTCTTTGGACCAGCTCTTTAGCTTCCAACAAGCTAAAAGTGCCGGTAATTACTGCCTGCCCGTCGGGAATTTTTTCGTTAACCATGGGCATGGATATTGGATATCCGTCTAAATAGATTCCTACCACTTTACCGATATTTCTTTCAGTAATTTCCGCAAAAAGCTTTTTTCCTTCATCATCAAATTCCAAGGCAATTTCCGGGGTACCCATTTGACTACTGAATTTTAAAAATGATTTTTCGAGCTGCTGGCCGGAAAGACCCGTATTAACATAATCTGCCTGAGTCTGATAATCAGCCTTACTTTGTTTCATAATTAATATGTGAGAAGCTTTTATTTCCTTTATTTCACCTTCACTTCTCTCGTCTGTTTTGAGAATAATATGGTAGCCGAACATTGTCTCCACGATTTCAGGGTAAACTACCCCGGTTTCCGCTTTATTAAAAACAGCATCGTCAAATTCTTCAACCATCTGACCTTGAGTGAAATAATCCAAATCTCCGCCATTTATTCCGCTGCCGGTGTCTTCACTTTCCTCTTTTGCAGTATCGGCAAAATTTTCCGGGGTAACTCTACTCAAGATATCTTCGGTCTTTTTCTTAGCTTCTATATTATAATCTTCCAGTTCCTTAACTTCTTCCTCGGTTAATTCCACCGGCGGGGCCTGCTCTTTAAATTCAAGGAGCGGTGTTTCCCCAATTCTATCTACCGCTTGGTCTATGTCGGTCACCCCGGGCAGTTCAACAATTATTCGCCAGTTATCACCCGATCTATTGGTTTGAACAACCGGTTCGGAAACACCAAAAGTATTCACTCTTCTTTCAATAACATCCCGCACTCCCTCGAGAGCAGAGGCGCGATCCGCTTCTTCAATATTACTCGTATCAGCTTCATACACCAAATGGGTCCCCCCCATAAGATCAAGGCCCAGATGTACTTTTAATTCTTTATAAAAAGACCCGATTTTTATATCCGGACCCTTGGGATAATCAACAATCCCGGCCAATATAGCCAGGATAATAATTAAAATAAAGCTAATCCATACTTTTTTTCTTACCGTCATACTTTAAATATTATACCTCATTAATTTTAGTTTGCCAATATTTAAAATAATCCCTTTTTTCGAAGGGACTACTTTATTAATACCTATTTAACAATCACTTCTGCATATATAACTTTTTCTTACCATGAGTAAATTTTTCAATTGCGTAGCGAAGCATAGTTCTCGGCATTTTTTTGGAATATTTTGTTAAAAATATTTCTTCGGTCCCTAAGTCTCTATTACCCACTTCGCGCAACATCCAACCGACCGCCTTATGAATCAAATCATGTTTATCGGTTAATAAAATCTCAGAAATTTTAATAGTGTCTTTATAATCGTTATTTTTGATAAAAGTAAAAGTAGACATAATCGCAATTCTTCTTTCCCAGATATTTTTGGATTTAGCCAATTTATAAAGTATCCGCTTTGATTTATTTTTTAAATAGGGACCAGTGATATAAGGAGCGGAACTATCGACTAAATCCCAGTTATTAATTCTTTTAGCGCTTTTCAGATATAAATTATATATTTGCTTTCTTTTCTTTTCATCTCCTTCATTAAATCCTAAGACCAAAATAAAAACACCGGTTAAGCGATGTTCATGAATTTTGCTTTTTAAAAGTTTCTCAATTTCAATATTTTTTAGGAGTTTATGTTTTTTGGCTATCTTTCTTTGTTCCGGAACTTTAATCCCCAAAAAAACATCTCCTTCCCCGTATTCGCCTTTTCCGGTCTTAAAAAAACGCTGAAGTATTTTAGCCTGTTTTGGGTTAGCCAGTTTATATAAATCTCTTTTTAGCTCTTCGGCACTCATTATATTTTTTCAACCGCTTTTTTATAAGCATCTTTCAATGACTTATAAGGCAAAAGCGGGTAAAGCTCTTCAAAAAACATCCAGAAGTAATCAGTTACATCTTCGGGGTTAATATTAATATTCCATTCTTTTTCTTTAATTATAAATAATTCATATCTACCCGAACATCCATCTCGAGAGCTTTTTTTATGATTAAAAATAAATTTATTAATAATGCCGGTTTCTTTCGCTTGTTTATCATCAAAGACATAATTAATTTCTTCTTTCAATTCTCTTTTAAGGGCCTCGTAATTAGTTTCTCCTTCTTCAGTTGCTCCTCCAGGCGGAGAATAATTACCGCTGAACTTATTTTTTACTATCAAAAACTTAGGGCCATGGCCAGTTTCCTTATATATAACCCCTAAAGCACCGTTTATTATTTTTTTATTCTTCATTAAATTTTATAGAGATTCTAAGTTCAGCATTATTTTCTTCTAAGCCTGAAGGGTTACTTTTGGTAAAATAAATTCGGCCAAGTTTTGCCGTGCCTGGTTCAAATTCAAAAGTGGCCGTAAATTCGACAAAATCATTGGTCATCCAGTATTTTTCCGCTATTACGGTTGTTTTATCCAGAATTAAACCCCCTTCGGTAACTATCCTGGCCGAAAACTCCCCTTCCTGAAACCAGGTACCTTTTGCTCGGCCGGTTATTTCCAGAGGACTTTGGATAAAATCGTTATCACTTAAATCATCAATTTCAATCTCATCTTTCATTTCTTCACCATTACCCACAGGAATAACCAAAGCATTGATTAACTTAAGATTTGTATTTTCTTCGTTTATTTCCGGCTTAGTAAACCAATAAATACTGGAAACACCCAAGACGATAATAATAATTACTAAAATAGTAACAAATGTTTTTTTATCAATCATGAAAACATTATAGCATTTTTAACCAAATAAAAAAAAGCTTTAAAGTAATAAAGCTTTGCCTAAATTAATAATGAATAACTATCGGGGTCCCAGTAACAGTAAAATTATAAACAATTTCAGCTGCTTCCCAGGACAAACGGACACAGCCGTGAGAAACGCGGATACCCAAATGGTTCTCGCCTTCTTTAATCACACCGCCGCTAGCCAGCTTCCAATAAGGCAAGCCATGCATTCCATGGCCTATCCCCGTAAACTGCTGCCAATATGGCATGTACAAAGCATAGCGGGAAGAATAAGCGTTAGGGCTTTTGTTCATCACCTTATAAATTCCAGTCGGCGTATCCATGCCTGATTTTCCGGAAGAAATTATAAATCGATTAATTTCAAAACCATTATCCCAGAGTATCATTCTTTGATCAGAAATATCAATCTCAATATATTTATTAAAATTGGAAAACCTGGCATCGGCTAAAAAACCAGGTCCGGTAATTACTTCCGTATCTCCATCACCATCTAGGTCACCAGTCGCTACAAAAACACCACCACGAAAGTCCTGGGGATAAGGGAAAAAATTAACATTTGCAATTTCAGCGTTATATTTAAAACTGCGAACATGAGGACCACCCCCTGAAGAGGCAGCCGTAATAATCTCTTCATAGCCGTCATTGTCAATATCACCGGTAGTAAGATTTATTCCGCCCATAAAGCTCCTGTCATAAGCAAAAAAACCGGATATCTTTTCCGCTAGATTATTATAAATTTCAACGACCGGAAGTCCTGAATTATAAACAGCCACAATTATTTCGTCTTTTGAATCACCATGAACATTGCCAGCACCAACGGAAACGCCGCCTCGATGGTCAAAATCAAACGGCCAAATATCCAATCCTAAATTTGTTCCCTTGTTATTAAAAACTCTGACATGCGGGCCACTGCCCCTGCCTGGTCCGGTTATTATTTCGGCTCTTTCATCTCCCAGAACATCACCACAACTGACATTAACGCCCCCCCGGTAAAGTTCAGAATAAGCCATAAAACTTAACTTAACATTTCCCAAATTATCAAAAACCTTAACGTTTGGCCCGCCCCCTGATTCTGGACCGGTTATTATTTCCGCCTTGCCATCACCGTCTATGTCACAAGAAGCAACCTTGATTCCATTTCTAAATCTGACATCATAGGCCATAAAACTCTTTATTTTTGAACCGTCACTTTCAAAAATCTGGACATTAGGTCCGCCTCCCGGTCCGGCCCCTACAATAATTTCATCAACCCCGTCTCCGTCTACGTCGCCGGTAGTAACCCTTGCCCCTCCGCGAAATGAAGTAAGAAAACCGTAGAAACTGGAAGTCTGCAGACTATCCTCAAATATTTTAACTTCCGGGACAATAGTTCCGGCCGCCTCTGTTTGTTGAGGGTACAAAAAAATAATCCCACAAAGCAGGATTAAAGAGGTATAAAAAAAATATTTATTTAATATTTTCATTTTTTGTTTTTGTTTTTTCACACAAAGGTGATGACCAGAGGGTCATGATACTTTTAGTTTATGTAACTTTGGTATACTACAACCCTCTGGTCGTTTTTGTGTTTTTGTTTTTGTTTTCCTTTTAAGGAACTACAAGTGTAATAATAGCATACTTTTAGCAAAAAGTCAAGGGTTTTATGGGCTAACATATCATAAAAACCCGAATATTTTTCTTATCTTTTAATATATATTTCTTTATTTACCGCAGCATTTCTTATATTTTTTCCCTGAACCGTCCGCCTCCGCAATTCACATTCCTATTATAGTCGCTCTGAGACAAGGCCGCTATGGCGGACTTCGCTTCTATTTTTAAATTTTAGGCGTTTCGGCCGTGGCAGTGTTTATACTTGATAGGTTTACCGTTATCTTTTTTCGCTCCGCAAGGACAGGGATCATTCCGGCCTACTTTTTTACCTGATTCATTTTTGGGTTTTAGCGGTACACGATCTTTTTTATCCTGCTCTTGAGCATTTTTGGCTGGCGCCTGCACGGTCATCCTTTCTCTTTGCATGGGGGAAGAAACTAAGTTCTGGGCTAAAGGTATTTTGTAGATAGAATAAACAATATTATTATTAATACTGCTCATTAAATCATTAAATATTTGATATGCTTCTTTTTTGTATTCAACCAGAGGATCCTGCTGCCCATAGCCACGCAATCCGATTCCAGTTCTAAGATGTGACATCTGATCAAGATGTTCTATCCAAAGAGTATCCATAGTCCGGAGAATAATACCACGAGTTATCTGATGAAGTTTTTCTTCCGATTCAAAACTATTAATCATATGGTCGTAAGAATTATTGGCTAATTCGGTCAAATATTTAATAATGACTGTTCTTGCTTCAGCATCCTGTTTTTTATCGCCGGCTGTTTTTGTAATATCGTCCATTTTAATCCTGGATTCAATCGGAATAGGAAAAATAGTGTCAGTCACTTCAAATATTTCGTCGATATTCCAGATGCCTTCATCTTCAGCGGCGGTATGAAAAAGAACAACTCGACCTATTTCCTCTTCCACCATTTCAATTACTTTTTTTCTTATGCCAGCTGGCTTACTCTCTAAAAATTCTTTCCTTTTTCTATAAATAACATCCCTGTGTTTATTCATTACATCGTCATACTCAACCAAATGTTTTCTAATATCAAAGTTTCTGCCTTCTACTTTTTTCTGGGCTGATTCTATGGAGCGGGAAATCATCCTGTTTTCAATCGGCATATCTTCGGGTACTCCCAGCCGGTCCATGACCGATTTCATCCGGTCCGATCCAAAAATTCTCATCAAGTCATCATCAAGTGAAATAAAAAACTGGGAAGAACCCGGATCTCCCTGGCGTCCGGAACGGCCTCTAAGCTGATTGTCAATTCTCCTTGACTCGTGCCTTTCTGTCCCAATTACCTTGAGTCCGCCCGCCTCTTTTACTTTGGCCGCTTCTTCTTTACTGAAAGGATGTCCGCCCAGGACAATATCCACTCCCCGTCCGGCCATATTGGTAGCCACGGTCACCCCGCCAACTTGTCCGGCCTGGGATATTATTTGGGCTTCTTTTTCGTGGTTTTTAGCGTTTAATAAATTATGAGGAATTCCCTCCCTTTCCAGTAGTTCTCCCAGGAGTTCATTTTTTTCAATAGAAATAGTCCCGACTAAAATCGGCTGGCCTAGTTCATGACATTTTTTTATTTCCCTGACAATGGCAATCATTTTGCCTTTTTCATTTTTATAAATACTGTCGTTTAAATCCTCTCTAACCATCGGTTTATTGGTCGGTACAACCATTACCTCCAACTCGTATATCTTATGGAATTCCTCCGCTTCGGAGGCGGCGGTACCGGTCATCCCGGAGAGTTTTTCGTATAAACGGAAATAGTTTTGAAAAGATATAGTGGCTAATGTTTCACTTTCCTTTTTGATCTCCACCCCTTCCTTGGCTTCTATGGCCTGATGGAGTCCTTCAGAAAACCGCCTTCCAAACATCAACCGGCCGGTAAATTCGTCAACAATCACTACTTCACCATCTTTAACCACATAATCCCGGTCTTTTTTGAACAAGGCGTGAGCTTTTAAGGCTTGCTCGATATGGTGGACCATTTCGATACCACCAGCCTGATATATATTATCCATGCCTAGCCAATTTTCTATTTTACCAATCCCCTCTTCGGTCAAAGTAGATGCTTTCATTTTTTCGTCTATATTAAAATCGGGGCCTTCTTCAAGGCGAGGGATAAGCTGAGCAAATTTGTAGTACTTTTCCGTGGATTCTTCCGCCGGAGCAGAAATAATAAGGGGAGTTCTTGCTTCATCAATCAAAATACTGTCCACTTCATCAACAATCGCGTAATGAAGGGGCCTCTGAGACATAAATTGAAAATCAGGCACCATATTATCCCTTAAAAAATCAAAGCCAAACTCGTTATTTGTGCCGTAAGTAATATCGGCCTCATAAGCTTCTTTGCGGGTAACCGGTTTTAAATGTTTGAGTTTTTCATCAAACGCCTGGTCATTAATATATTCCGAATCATAAATAAAAGCTTCTTCGTGAACGATCGCGGCCACCGACACCCCAAGAAGATTATAGACTGGACCCATCCATCCGCAATCGCGTTGGGCCAAATAATCATTTACCGTTACCAAGTGACAGCCCTTTCCGGTTAAAGCGTTTAAATACATGGGCAAAGTAGCGACCAAAGTCTTACCCTCACCGGTTTTCATTTCGGCAATCTTGCCCTGGTGCATAACTATTCCGCCGACAAGTTGGACATCAAAATGGCGCATACCAACTGTTCTTTTGGCCACTTCTCTTACACAAGCAAAAGCTTCCGGCATTATTTCTTCCATCTTTGCCGGATCTTTTTGAATAATTTTTTTGTACTCTTCCGTTTTTTTGGCGAAATCTTCGTCTTTGAATTTCTGTATTTTATTCTCCAGCTGATTTATCTGGTCAACCATTGGCTGAAGCTTAGTTACGGATTTTTCATTGGCGTCGCCAAACAGCTTTTTGAATATGGACATCTATATTTTATTTTTAGCTAATTTGTAAAAACTTTCCGGATTTTTACCGCGGGCTAATTTCTCAAAAGGGCATACCTTTCGCCCTTTTTCACCCTTGATATAATTAACTCGTTTTTTAAATTGATAATAAACTTTATATTTCTTAAATACTTTTTCCGCTTCCCTGCTCCCTACCAGGGCATGGACTTCACCTACCCTGCCATAAACCAGAAGAAGAGCGGCCGCTCTTCCCATTACTTTATCAAAAATAATCTTATATTTCAAGGGCTCACTTTTTTGTTTTAAAAGCCTTACAATTGGTTTAATACCTTTATCTTTTGATTTATGAATAATTTTATTTTCCCAAAGAATCCATAAACTATCCTTAGATTTTTCAAATCTACTAAATAATCCCTTTTGTTCTTTTCTGTAATCGTTATAAAACTTGTGAGCAAATTTATTTGGGGGAGTTAAATTCATGCGTCTAAGTTGGTGCTCGGAAAAATAACCATGCTTTGTGTGTTCTTTAGAAATTTTATAAGGAGCAGAACTTCTTATTAAATAAAGGTTAACCATTTCGTTAACCAATAAATTTTTAATAATAAACTTATATTTTGGTTTTTTTATTAGTTCAAATTGATCTATAACCACATTTACCTTCAGTTCCTCTTTCATACCTCTTTTGGCGGCCATAATGTAACTTTCTCCAGACTTAGGATGCTCCCCCATTGCCCCCCAGAGATTAGCGTGTACCTTTTTGTCAGGACTTCTTTTGGCCGCAAAAAACCTTCCCTCATGATTAATAATTAATACATGGGTAGAACGGTGCCATAAACCTTTTTCAAATATTATATTTCTGTATTCTTGGCCTATTACTTTATTTTTGGCATTTACAACATCTAATATTTCGCTTCTCATGCCTTTATATATTTTCTGACCAAACGGACCAAAAATGGGATTAAAGCCAGTTGTAGAGTTATTCCGACTATTCCCAGTTTTAAGGCCTGAAAAAAATAAACGGTCGGACTTGTACTTAGTAATACCCAGACACCAAAAAATAAGACAACTCTTCCCAAGACCATCGCCAGAATTATAGCCGTAAAAGTATTTATTCCTTTCTCTTTTAATAAACCGGCAAAAAAACCATAAGCGGCAATTTCTAAAGTCATCAAGGGAATAAGGGCTATAGGAGGCATCCCGGAAAGACCAAAGCTGACTATAGGACTAATAGCCCCAACGACTAACCCTGTTTTCCAGCCAAAAATGAGCCCGGCCGCTAAAACAAAAAAATGCATCGGAAGAAAAATTGGGCCGGCCAGATGATATTGATGAGCAAGCAGAGG
>CBDUSL010000029.1:0-8974 GCA_965370265.1 uncultured bacterium
GGGCCTAGCGGGGCCGGGAAATCTACGGCTCAAGGAGTTCTCTCCGGCCTTCTGGAGTTGCAGCAGGGAGAAATTGTTATTGACGGAAAGCCAAGACAGGGCAAACCGGACAAAGCCTTTTTTAACCGGATTGGCGTGGGCTTTGAGATACCCAATGTCTATAAAAAATTATCCGGACTGGATAATTTAAAGTTTCATGCCAGTCTTTATGACAAAGAGACTGAAGATCCCATGAAAATTCTTGAGATGGTTGGGCTTCGCGAAGAAGCTAATAAAAAGGCCGGGAACTATTCAAAAGGAATGATGCAAAGGCTCGGATTTGCCCGATCCATGGTGAACAAACCCGACATCTGGTTTTTGGATGAGCCGACTATGGGTTTGGATCCAACCACGGCGAAAAGTATAAAAAGTATTATCCGAAGAAAACAGAGCGAAGGTACAACAATTTTTCTAACCACCCATAATATGTTTGCGGCCGATGAACTCTGTGGCCGGGTAGGTTTTATTGTTGACGGAAAAATTGTAGCCGTAGATTCTCCGAAGAACCTGAAATTAAAATACGGACAGGCGACGGCAATGGTGGAATATATGGAAAAAAATACCCTTAAGTCAAAAGAATTTGGCCTAAACGGAACTGACAAAGCTAAACTCCAGAAATTTATCGGAGATCATGACGTAAAAACTCTCCATTCAGGGGAACCGACTCTGGAGGAAATATTTATCAAGCTCACTGGCCGTGGTTTGAAATAAAATAAATAATGAATAAACTAGGCAGCATATTACGAAAAGACATACTTCTTGGGACCAAGAATATCTTTGTTATTATGGAGGTAGCTACGGCTGTTCTAATAGTCCTGCTGCTGCTGTTCGTTTTTCCAAAAGATCTTCGAAGCGAACCGGTCATTTACATTCATGATTCTTCTGGGATGTTAGAAAAAACCTTAAACGCCAAAGACCCGGAAGAGGAAGAAGGGACAGGCTATAATTTTGTGGACAACAAAGAAGCGGCCATTGAAGGAATTGTGGATAATTCATTAGCTCTGGGCTTGGTTATTACAAAACAGCCAGATGCTGCTTATCAAATTGAGCTATTAAAACAACCATACACTAGCCCCAATCTTGTAAGAGACATCGAAAATGAAATGGCTGACTTGTTTCATATTATCACGTCCTCAGTCGGAGCATATTCTCCCGATGTATATGAGGCGGTCAAGCTTACTTCTCTGCAGTCGGGACAAAGAGATGCTCTGCCTTTTAATAAAATGGTTCTGCCGCCAATATTGTTGATGATGGTGGGAATACTCGGTATCTTTGCCATGGTTTCTCTTATTGGACAGGAAAGAGCCGATCTTACTATACGTGCTTATCGGGTAACCCCAGCCGGACTTTGGCAATTTATTATCAGTAAACATTTGACTATACTATTTACCGGATTTTTAAGCTTCTCAATTATTTATTTGCCCATGATGGGTTTTGCCGGATATTTTAGTTCACTTCTAATTATTGTTCTGACCATTATTATGGGCTCTGCTATTGGTGTTATCTTAGGAAGTTTTTTCAAAAACCCGATGGAGGCAATACTTTGGATTTTTATCCTGTTATTTATTTTGGGATTGCCGGCTGTTTCGTTATTCCTACCCACCTTTTCACCCGATTGGCTAAAAATAATACCATCCTATCACACCCTTTTTGCTTTAGATGCTTCAATATTTCCTGACAATAACAGCCACATTATCTGGCAAGGGGTGGCGGTGCTGGCTGGTATCTGCCTGTTTTTATTCCCGCTCTCTGCGATTATCTTTAAGAAAGTAATCGGGAGGGAGACTTAAAATGAAACAACTATTGGCGGTTTTCCGCTTTGACATTATCAGGAATATGAAGAGTTTTATGGGCATTTACATGCTTATTTTTCCGGTGATTTTACTTATTATCCTAAGGTCTTTCTTGCCCTCGGTAGAAAGCTCAGAACGTCTGGTGGCAATAGTTTCTGAAGGCCCCAATGCCGTGAATGCAGAAATGATCCAGTATTTTGATGAAGTGTCAGAAGTAAAAACATATGACTCGATAGAGGATATGGAAAATAAGCTGCGAAATACCGGCACGGCCGAAGGCCTTTATTGGGATCCCGCAGAGGAGCAATACGTTTCGGTTCTGGAGAGAAGTGAGGAGGGCAATGCTGTATTTTCTTTTTCTGCGCAAACGGTACGCCGGCATTATTATGAAAAAAATTATCCCAATGAACCCAGTATTATAAACTTTATCTCGGTAGTTCCGGATGAACTGGCTGATCGGTCGGCAGTTTCTCCGGTCTCCACAATGGGGGGAGCCATATTTTTGGTATATATGATGTTGATAACAAGTTTTGTTATCGGGTTGGGTATTGTCAATGATAAAGAAGAAGGGACCGACCGGGCGATAAGGGTTTCTCCAGTGAGTAAAATTGATTACTTTTTTGGCAAAAGTATTCAACCGCTATTGATTATATTAATTTATACCATAATATCGCTCTTATCCCTCAAACTATTGGGGGCAAATATACTTCAAGTCTATCTGGTGGTAGTAGCATCCTTTGCTCTTACTCTTCTGCTTGGACTGATTATCGGCGCCCTGGGAAAAAACGAAACAGAGGCCATGGGTTATGGCAAGGCTCTTTCTACGGTTGCCATATTGGCAATACTTGGCGGTACGCTTTTACCGGATAGTTGGCAATGGGCGGTCTGGTGGGCGCCCCATTATTGGGTGTACAATATTCTTGAAGAGATCTTTACTCAAACCGGCAGCTGGGTAAATCTAGGCTGGAAAACAGCCATAATGCTGGGGCTTACCGGAACCATATTTGTCTTATTGCGTAAAAAAATCATTAAAGGGCTTTCATAAATATTTATAATTAAAAGGAAATCAAAATATGACATTGTTGGGAATATTTTTAATACTTTACGGGTTTTTTTGTTATAATTGAATAATCTATTTATGAATACGCAAAAATATTTTTTCATTCGCCACGGACAATTAGTCCCACCGTATCTTAACCATCTCACAATGGACTACGACACGCTTGCTGACTTATCGACCAGCACACTGAATCCCGACATTAACGAAAATGCTGTTGAGTTATTCGTCCGACAGACGACGGGGGTAGATTTTTCCGACGTGCAGACTGTCTATTACAATAACTCCGGATCGCAGTCAAGACGATCAGACGAATCGGCAAAATTAATTCAAAAAATGTTACAAGATAAATATCAGCATGTCATTTCTTTAATTGGACTGCCGGAACTTCGAGAAGTGCGTTTTGATGTTCGCAAGCTATTAAGTGCAAATGAATTTAAGAGGATGGGCATGCCGGCGGTTCGCGCAGCGCTGTATGCCAAGCAGGTCTCCGGTCATGGTTATTCAGAATCGTTGACCGAAATGGAACGTCGCATTAAACAGATAAAAAGGATAATCGAGAAGCAGTCAAAAGGGGATATGCTGTTTGTAACCCATGATTTTTTTATGCGGGTTATTGAAGTGTTTATTACCCGGCCGCAACGGCTTACTGGGGCGACTGTTTTGGATTTGGAAAAAACCGGCCTCAATTATTACTTCGGCGGATTTCAGACTGATCGTGACATGCATGCTTTTTGTCGATGGGGTAAATCGATATAAAAAAGTGATGGCACGGGCCATCACTTTTTTATTAGAGCAAATTTATCAGATAATTCTTTAGATGTAAGATTGTCACTACAGCTTTTAAACGCACTTTCTCATTCGATTCAGTTATTTAAAAGAATTTCAGGTAATAATGAGTCCAGTATTTTTGATGATTATATTAATAATTTGAAATATGTTAAAAAGAACTTTTTTAATTTGAGTCGTACGGAAGTCGAACGTCACTTAACACAATTACTAGAGCATGCATCAATGGTTTCTGTGAGACTTATCATCGATATTGATGAGTTTATAACAAAAAATTACTGGACAAGTATTACAAAAGATACCGAAGTTATTTATAAATATTCTGGGTATTTGTTTACCCATGATTATGATGAGCCCGAGGGAATCATATCCAGAATGAATTCTTTAAATAGAAAGCTTGGCGGATGGGTTACAGTTCTACCAACTTCCTTTGCTTACCCAGTCATTAAATATGCAAAAGGTGTTGGACCTATTAGCCGGGTGATAAAGAAAAATTTGATACATTATTATGGTGAAGAAAAATTTATCTATTTCGTCAAAGATGTTCCTGTTAAAATGACTACACGCATTGGCTTGATAAATAGGCATTATGCATTCTACAATCAGAGTCGAATTAAGGTTGCTCCTGTTCACGATTACTATCAAATGAGTGGATTGCGCTTAACAAATAATAGTATTAAACTGTTAAATGTATGATTAATAACAACCACGAAAAATTTAAAGTGACGCAATCTGCATTCGTTACCCTCGGCGACAAGATGCTAATATTGAAACACAAGTCTGGTCGATGGATATTGCCAGGAGGAAGGCTTAATATAAATGAAGCTTGGTCTAAGGGTCTTGCTCGCGAGATACTTGAAGAAACCGGGATTACAGATTTTGATGTTAAAGCAATTCTTGAGGTCGACAACTGGGAGCTTAATGAAGAATTGTATTATGGTGTCTTTTTTCATGTGTCGGTTGATTCGCAAGACGTAAAACTAAGTGACGAGCATATAGAATTTTCATGGATTACAAAAAAAGAGATTGACAGTTATGAATTCTGGAATTCTGATCTTAAAAAAAGAATCGAGCGTCTGGCGAAAGTTATCATATAGTTTGTTTCTACAATTTATCTGGTTTTATCGGTGTTAAGTCCGACCAAAACATCAATCCGCTCTTCCATTGTAGGCGGAGGGACGGTTTTTTTATTTACAACAGTATAGTATAATAAAAATACTTAATAATTAAACAAAGAATATGAAAAAAACAATCATTCTAAGTTTTTCGCTCGTACTAGTCGGTGCCCTTGTTTTAACCGGCTGTGGGGAAAAAGTCGCGGAAGAAGCCGCTGAAAATGCTCTTGAGAATTCTTTAGGTGGTTCTGTTGATGTGGACATTGATAATGATACGGTTACGGTTAATACAAGCGCTGGTTCTTGGGAGGCAGGAGAAGGAGCCAGTTTACCCTCAGGTTTTCCAACAGACGTGCATGTTATTGATGGAACAATAACTCTAGGAATGACCATCACAGAAAATGAAGCCTATTCTGTTTCTGTTGAGACAAGCAAAACAGTTGCTCAGGCTAAGACAGAATATGAAACTGAATTGGCCAAAGACGGCTGGACTATAAATCTTACTCTGGACACAGGGGATATCTCTACTATTGGAGCAGAAAAAGGCAATCGTACGGTAGCAGTGTCAATAATGTCTGAAGACGGAAAAACAACTGTCTCTATCGCCACCGCAACAAACGATTAGAAATATAAAGATAAAAAACCGTTCTATAGTCTTTAGGGCGGTTTTTTGTTAGAATAATACTATGAAAAAGATAGCCATTATTATTGTTTTGATTTTAGTAATTGGCGCCCTATTTTTTTGGTACTCTTGTATGCAGGCTAATCAAATTGTAACTCCCGACCAACAGGAAATTGTTGATACATTTGGTTATCCCGATCGGTTTTCTATCTCCTATCTGCCCCAAGGCGAAGGGGACGATTTGGTATTGGCCCGGCATGAGACCTGGTTTTATTCGGATCATCAGCAAGCGATTACTTTTATTGCCGGCAGCGTTTTTGATTTAGAGGAAATTGATGAGGAAGAAGGCTACACTTATTCAATATTAAAGCCCGAATCTTTTACTTTTGACATGGGTTATGGAGAAGTGGCGGCTCTTTTGGGGGACAAAACGATAGAAAAAATTGACTTTGTTCCCGAGTTGTTTATTGAAGGCGAAGTGGAGACTTATGCTTCCGACCATATTGTTTTTACCATTGAATTCGGACACTTAACTTATTTAGAAACCTTAGGATTAGGTGATGAATAGAAATAAAATAATTAGTATTATATTGATTTTCTGTCTGATGACGGGTTTTTTGGCTTATCCTACGCCGGTTTATGCCAAAAACATTTTTCAGCGCTTATTTCAATTTTTGAAATGGTCAACTCACCATATTGTCACTGGGCCGGGAAAAATAGCGGCAAAATTAACCAGGCCTCTGGGCCCCATTCTTGGTCCGATTGCGGCCAATATTATTTTAGCTAACATGCCGAATAAACTGGTCAAAATAATTACCCAGGCTCAAAAGGTTAAGAGTCTGACCGCTTACGAAGATCAGACTAAAAAGCTTAATCAGGCAAAAGCAATTTTAAACCAAAGATCTGATGAAATAGCCGATGATATCGATAATCTATATGACTTAAGGGAGCAGCTTCAAAAAAACCTGCTTTCGGGTGATGTGAAGTTTAGCCAGTACAAAGATGAGGTAGTCGCTTTGGATGAGATGATTGAAGGCTATGAGAATCTTCAGGACAGAATGTTGCAGGCGGCGGACAATTTAAAGCCGGAAAATTTACTAAAACAAATTGCGACGGATGTTTTTAAAAGCGGCTCTAAAACTCTTGGGAACCATGTTATGAGAAAAGTAGGGGACGAATTAAAAAAACTGGTAAATGCAGAAGTAGTAAATAAGTTTTTAGGCAAGGGCGGTTTAAATGCTCTTAAAGTGATTGATTTAATTGTTGCTGGTGATACGTCCAGTATACTTTTAGAAATTGGCTATTCAAAAGATGACCCTGATTTTGCCGGTATGCTTGAAGAAATTAAAAAAGAGATAAAGGACCAGCTAAAATCTGACCGGGATTATTTAAAAGGCAACTGGCGTAAAGTGATGAAGGAAAAAATTCAGGAAATTATTGGTCGGCTGGAAAAAGAAAGAAGGGATTTAAACGCCAATGCCTCTAAAATTGATATTGGCAATAGTAATGAAAATACTAATATGACTTCTTCTAATGTTAATGACCCGGGCCTCTTAGATGAACTTTTGGATTTTGAAGAAGATGACAATGAAAATGCCAATACAAGTCAAACTCTGTCGGTTGATGCTGACGGTTGTCTGCCGGGTTATAGTTTTGACCGTTTAAGCGGAACAGGTTGTGTCCAGACAAACTGTTATGATATTAATGATGCCCATAATGATTCTTTGGGTCATTGCATCTGCGGAACAACCGGCAGTGTTGCTTATGATCCTAAGGCAAAAAATCAGGCTTGTAAGTATGATGACAAATACGCCACTTGTCCGGGCTGTGTTTATAAGTGTGATTATGAAGACGGGGATTGTGTGGAGGATTAGGGATTGAGTTATTGAGTAATTAAGCGATTAAGAGATTAAAGACACTCTTCAGTACGGCTTAGGGCGTTTTTTTGCTCTTGACATATTTATATATTTATGATAATAAGAAATGCCGAGTGTTATTGTTCTTTAAATCCATATTCCAAAAAGGAGGAATAATGTCAGAACAAGGAGAAAATGTTTTAGGGGGTTTGAGTACCGATTATATAGCAAAAGTGCAAAATCGGCGTCATAAAAAAGCAATTGAATTATTTTTGCGCATCTTGAGCGATCTCGATACTACGGGATTTACTAAACAAGATGTAAGAGATGCTTTCAATAATTACACCCGAGTCTATAAACCTAGTATACAGGTAAGATTTGGCCAGAAAGATTTGGATATTCTGGTAGAACTCGATTTACTCGATTGTGATGTGGAGTCAGAAGAGTATAGTGTCAAGAATTTTCCTGAAGAATTAGATTCCACTGATTTTGATCTTTAAATAAGTATTATTGATTTTCAGCAGAATCCTGCCCTAAAAAGCAGGATTTTTTATTATATTAGTCTTTAAGTTATTTTTTTGTTAAAATATAAGTATTATGAAACCGGGGAAAATACTAAAAAAGTTTTTATGTGAAGGTAGGCGGGTAATTATTCGGTATCCCAAACTTTCTGATTTAGATGATTTATTGGCTCTTATTAATTCAATTATTGAGGAAAGGGCTTATATTTCCCTTCAGAAAAAACGTACTCGAAAAGAAGAACAAAAATGGCTAAAAAATATAATGGTTGCAATTAAAAAAAAGAAGAAAATATTATTAGTTTTAGAAGTAGATGGTAAGGTGATAGGTAATTCAATCATTGAGAGCGTGAATGGAAGTACGCAAGATCATATCGGTGTTTTTGGCATTATACTTAAGCGAGAAATTAGGGGATTGGGACTGGCTGCAAAAATATCAAAAGTTGTTATTAATGAAGCCAAGAAAAAGATGAAATTAAAGATTGTTAAACTTAATGTTTTGGGCACGAATAAAAGAGCGTGGAAACTTTATAAAAAGCTTGGATTCAGAGAATTAGGAGTTATTAAAAAAGGTTATAAACACTACGGTCATTTTTATGATGATATATTAATGGTTAAATATCTATAAGACTATGAAAATTTCAATTAAAAAAGGCCTGGGCTTCGGTTTAACCTCAGGCATTATTACTACTTTGGGCTTGATTGTCGGCCTTCAGGCGAGTACGGACTCCAAGTCTATTGTTCTAGGCGGTATTTTGATTATCGCTATTGCGGACGCTCTTTCAGACGCTTTGGGAGTGCATGTATCCGAAGAAGCAGAAAGTCAAAATACGACCAAGCAGATTTGGGAATCAACTTTAGCTACTTTTCTAGCCAAGCTTATTACTGCTCTTACTTTCGTTATTCCGGTTCTAATTTTTTCTCTTTATAACGCCATGCTGGTCAGTATTTTTTGGGGCCTTTCTCTTATTATTTTGTTCAGTTACTATATCGGTCGCAAGCAGGAAACTAAAACCCAAAATGTAATTTTAGAACATGTGGTAATCGCTATATCAGTTATTGTTGTTACTCATTATATCGGCACTTGGGTTAGCTCAATTTTTGGCTAGATGTTAACCAGATTAAAGACGTAACCGATAATTATTATTCCTAGTCCGACAGTAACAAAAAATATTAAAAGGAACC
>CBDUSL010000030.1:0-8363 GCA_965370265.1 uncultured bacterium
CTGGGGGTTATTCTTAATTTGTTTAATAAGGTAGACGCTCTGCTTTTGGGCGGAGCTCTGGCAAATACTATTCTTAAAGCCCAGAAAATTCAGGTTGGTAAATCTTTAATTGAGCCAAAAATGATTACTAAGTTAAGTAAGCTTGATTTAACGGATGTCCGGATGAGAATTCCGGTTGATGTTATGGTAATGAAAAAAGAGAAGGGGAAAGAAAAAGTATATACCCGGCCATCGGGAGGGGTGGGTAAGGAAGAATATATTTATGATATCGGTCCGGACACAATTACACTTTTTATAAGTATTTTAGAAAAAGCCAGGCAGATTGTCTGGGCCGGTCCAATGGGATATTTTGAAGATAAAAGGTTTAGTAAAGGCAGTTATGAAATAGCCAAGGCGATCGGCAAGAGCAAGGCTTACACGGTGGTTGGCGGTGGTGACACGGTTGATGTTCTTGATGATCTCAAAATAAAAAACAAAATAAATTTCATTTCTACCGGTGGCGGGGCGATGCTTAGATTCCTTCAAGAAGGCGATCTCCCTGCATTAAAATTATTAAAATAATAATATGTCAAAAATTAAAACGATCAAAGCGATAGAAATACTGGATTCCCGGGGCAATCCCACTCTCCAGACAGAGGTAACTTTAGAAAGTGGAGTTAAAGCCAAGGCAGCCGTGCCTTCCGGGGCTTCCACCGGCAAATTTGAAGCTTTTGAATTACGAGACGAGGAAAAAAGATATGCTGGCCGGGGAGTTACTAAAGCGATAGAAAACGTTAATAATAAAATTGCTAAAGTTTTAAAAAGAGTAGAGGCGGAAAAACAGCCGGAAATTGACCAGAAAATGATTGAGCTTGATAACACGGAAAATAAAAATTATCTGGGAGCTAACGCGATTCTCCCCGTTTCTTTAGCTGTGGCCAGAGCTTCTGCGATGGAAAAAGGTATTCCTTTGCACCAGTATATCCAGGAAAGTTATAACTTTAAAAAACCAACCGGTTTTCCTGTTCCGATGATGAATATTTTTAACGGCGGAAAACACGCCGACACCAATCTTGATTTCCAGGAGTTTATGATTGTTCCGATTGTGGGCAAAGATATTAAAGAAAAAATCAGAGCAGGGGCGGAAATTTTTCACGCACTGGGAGAAGTTTTAAAAGCTAAGGGTTATGACACTGATGTGGGCAATGAAGGGGGTTATTCACCCGATATAGACCACTCTATGGATGCTCTCGATATGATTATTCAGGCGATA
This sequence comes from uncultured bacterium, assembly GCA_965370265.1. GTDB lineage: Bacteria > Patescibacteriota > Patescibacteriia > JAXHNJ01 > JAXHNJ01 > CBDUSL01. The sequence goes on from CBDUSL010000030.1 coordinate 1,253, forward strand.
GAAAAAGCCGGTTATAAACCGGGAAAGGATGTGGCTTTGGCAACTGACGTGGGGGCTTCCGTTCTTTATGATGAAAAAATAAAAAAGTATGTTTTTAAATTAGATAACTCATTCCTTACTTCAGAGCAATTAATTGAATTATATATTTCCTGGCTGGAAAAATATCCTTTCATTTCTATTGAGGACGGCTTGGGAGAAGAGGATTATGCAGGCTGGAAAAAAATGAATGAGGAAATAGGCAAAAGAGTAATGTTAGTGGGTGACGATTTATTTGTGACTAATATTAAGAAATTAAAAAAAGGCATTAAAGAAAAATTAGCTAACGCTATTCTCATAAAACCCAATCAGATAGGCACTCTTACCGAAACGATTGAGTGTATTAAGCTGGCCCAGAAGAATAATTTTAAAATAATTATTTCCCACCGTTCAGGCGAAACTAATGACGATTTTATTTCTGACCTTGCTTATGCCTCCGGGGCTGATTTTATCAAAGCCGGAGCTCCTTCGCGCGGAGAAAGATTGGCAAAATATAATCGCTTGCTGGAAATTTATGAAGAAAAATAAAAATCACAATCCAGTTTTACTGGTTATTTTGGATGGTCTGGGTTTGGCCCCGCCTTCCAAAGGCAATGCCGTGCATCTGGCTAAAACTCCCTTTTTAGATCATCTTTATAAGGATTATCCAAACACGACTCTTAATGCTTCCGGTACCGCTGTTGGTCTTTCCCCAAAACAGCACGGTAATTCAGAAGCCGGCCATCTTAATATTGGGGGCGGCCGTATCGTTAACCAGGATTCGGTAAGAATTACTAAATCAATCAAAGATAAAAGTTTTTTTAAAAATCCGGCTTTTCTTGAAGCAATAAGCCATGTAAAAAAGAATAATTCAAAAATGCATATCATGGGCCTGATTTCCCGGACTCAAAGCCCTCATATGGATCCGTTTCATCTTCAGTCTCTGCTTGAGCTTTGCAATAAGCAAAAGGTTAAAAAAGTCTTTTTACATCTTTTTACCGACGGACGTGATTCTCCCCAGTATGCTTCAATTGAACTTATTAAAAAACTTAAAAAAAGTTTTAAAAACGGAGAAAAGATTGTTAGTCTAGCTGGCCGTTATTATTTGAATCGGAAAAAGGACTGGGAAGTCACCGAAAAGCTTTACAATCTTCTTGTTTTGGGCGAGGATGATTTGTTTGCCAGATCCGAAGAGGCAATTCTCCACAATTATAACCGCCGTTTGACCGATGAATTTATCGCCCCCACTATTATTGCCAAAAATAGCAAGGAAAAAAATGAATCAAGAATATCAGACAACGATTCAATAATATTTTTTAATTTAAGATCAGACCGGGCCAGGCAACTGACCAAACCATTTGTTCAGGAAAAATTCAATGAGATGAACCCGGGCTCTTTTAAGCGCAAAAAAACCTTGAAAAATATTCGTTTTGTGGCGATGACTAATTTCGGCCCGGATTTACAAGGAGTTTTAACCGCTTATCCGGCTCACTCAGTTAACATGACTCTGCCTATGTCATTAACTCATCTAAGGCAGCTTTATATTTCTGAATCCGAGAAGTATGCTCATATTACATATTTTTTAAACGGCGGTCATGATCAGCCGGTGGGCGGTGAGGAAAGAATTTTAATTGATTCTCCTGATGTTAATAATTATAAAGAAACCCCAAAAATGAGTTCTCCAAAAATTCTTAATTACATTTTAGCCGCGCTTAAAAAAAAGTCTTATGACTTTATTTGTGTAAATTTTTGCAATCCGGACATGCTCGGCCATACCGGTAATTTAAAAGCAGCGATTAAAGCGATGGAATACTTCGATAATTGTTTGAAAGAATTGGTAACAGAAACTTTGAAACACAAAGGAACTCTTTTTATCACCGCTGACCATGGTAATATTGAAGAGATGACTGATCTTAAAAGTGGGGAAATAAATACAGAGCATACTTCCAACCAAGTGCCATTTATTTTTGTAAGTAAAGATAAAAAGCGCTGCCAAATGAAAAAAAATGGTGTTCTAGGAAATATTGCCCCGACTTTGCTTGAATATATGAAAATAAAAAAACCAAAAAAAATGACTAAGGGAAGTTTATGCCAGTTTTAAAAAAACATCCGGTAGTTTTAGTAATCATGGACGGTTGGGGGGTGGCTCCTCCTTCCAGAGCCAATGCCATTAGCCAGGCCAAAACTCCGGTCATGGACAAGATTTTAGCAACTTATCCTTCGATGACCCTGCAGGCTTCAGGTGAGTCGGTCGGTTTGCCTTGGGGAGAAGTAGGTAATTCAGAAGTGGGCCATATTAATATGGGAGCCGGTAAGATTATTTATCAAGATCTTCCTTTAATAAATAAAGCAATAATCGATAAAACTTTTTATTCAAATAAGGCTTTGCTGGGAGCGGTCAAGCAAATCAAAGAAAATAACTCCAGTTTACACTTAATGGGACTGGTTTCTACAGGTGGAGTTCATAGTTCACTGGATCATCTTTTTGCTCTTTTAGAATTTTGCAAAAATGAAAAAGTGAAAAAAGTTTATATTCATTGTTTTATGGACGGACGTGACACCCCGCCTAATTCCGGTGAGAATTTTATTACCAAGCTTCAGGCCAAAATGAAAGAACTGGGAGTAGGGGAGATTGCCAGTCTTTCCGGTCGATTTTATCCTATGGACAGGGATAATCACTGGGACCGAGTAGAAAAAGCTTTTAATGCGATGACTAAAGGTGAGGCCGAAAATAAATCAGCCAATCCCCTTAAAGCCATTAAAGATTCATACGAGAAAAAAATATTTGATGAAGAAATGATTCCGACTGTTATTACTAAATCCGGCAAACCCGTGGCTTTAATTAATGAAAAAGACGCTCTTGTGTTTTTTAATTATCGGGCTGACCGGGCCAGAGAAATAACCAAGGCTTTTGTTTTGCCCGGTTTTGAAAAGTTTGAAAGAGGTGAATATATGAAAGGCCTTTATTTTGTGGCGATGACTGAATATGAGGGTAACTTACCGGTGGAAGTCGCTTTTTCTCAGGAAGAAGTAAGTGAGCCCCTGGCTAAGGTAATTTCTGACCAAAAAATGAATCAGCTTCATATTGCCGAAACAGAAAAATACGCCCATGTTACATTTTTTTTCAACGGCGGTAAGGAAGAGCCTTTTCCGGGAGAAGAAAGGGTGCTTATTCCGTCTCCTTCTGTTTCCTCATATGACCAAAAACCGCAGATGTCATGCCGTCAGCTGACCGAAAGTTTAATAAAAGAGATAAATACCGGAAAATACAGTTTTTGCGTGGTAAACTACGCCAATGCCGATATGGTCGGCCATACTGGTGTTTTTCCGGCGATTATTAAAGCAATTGAAGCAGTTGATGAATGTCTGGGAGCCTTGATTGACGCTGTTTTAGCCTTAGATGGAGCCTTGCTTTTAACGGCTGATCACGGCAACGCCGAAGAAAAAATTGACCTTCAAACCGGATTTTTGATCAAAGAGCATTCCTCCAATCCGGTTCCTTTTATTATTATTGCCAAAGAATGGGAAAATCATCCGACGGCTCTTTCTCTCGGTAATGATTTGAGCTCACTTACTCCTGTTGGACTGCTTTCTGATATTGCCCCGTCTATTCTCGCTTTGATGGGCATTGAAAAACCAAAAGAAATGACCGGGCAAAATCTTTTAAATTATATTAAAAATTAAATATAAAATTATGAAAAAATATAATGTGGTTTCCATCGGCGGCGCTACCCGGGATATAGTTTTTTATACCAGCCAGGGGAAAGTCATTTCTACTCCGAAGAATCTTATTATGCAAAAAATGATCAGTTTTGAATATGGGGCCAAACTTATTTCCCGTGAAGTTAAGTTCGCGACTGGCGGCGGGGGCTGCAATTCGGCGGTCGGTTTATCACGTTTGGGTCTAAAAGTCGCTAATTATGTGACTGTTGGTGATGATACGGAAGGTAAAGCAATTATAGACCATCTTAAAAAAGAAGGAGTGGATACTTCGTTTGTTGAAATAAAGAAAAATATTCCAACCGGCTTCTCCCTTTTGGTAATTGATGAAAAAACCAAGGAGCATGTTGCTTTTCTTTATCGCGGGGCTAATGATTATATTTCTCTTAAAAAAGCAATCACTAAAGTAAATACAGACTGGTTTTATATGTCTTCTCTTTCCGGTAAAAAATGGCAAACGGTTTCCAAAAAAGTGATAAATGTTCTTAAAAAGAAAAAAGTTAAGCTGGCCTGGAATCCCGGGGAAACCCAGCTCCAAGCGGGTAAAAAGGGCTTAGTGAATCTTCTAAAATATACCAGTATTCTTATTCTTAATAAAGATGAATCCATCGAACTTGTTTTAAGGGTGATGGGAAAAATAAAAGGAATAAACAACCCGAGGATCCTTTTAAAAATAATTAAAAAATGGGGTCCTGATATTTTTGTGCTGACTGATGGCCGTAAGGGAGCTTATGCGTATGACGGCGAAAAAGTTTATTTTTCCCGAATCTACGACACTAAAGTAATGGATACAACCGGAGCAGGCGATTGTTTCGGCTCCAGCTTTTTAGCCGGCATGATACTTTTTGACGGAGATATTAAAAAAGCAATTAAACTGGGTATTCAGAACACCGCTTCTTTGGTCATGAAGCCCGGGGCCCAGAACGGACTTTTATATAAAAAAGATTTAAAACGAGTATTAAGATAAATTAAGAAAGGAATATATTATGACAAAAGGAACTAACATTGACGAAGCGACAGAAGTACTTCTTAAAGAAGACAAACTTTACGAACCTTCAAAAGAGGTTAAAAAACAGGCTAATATTAAAAATTATAATGAAGTGGTAAAAAAAGCAGAAGATGATTATGAAGGATTTTGGGCCGAAGCGGCCGAGGAACTGGAGTGGTACAAAAAATGGGATAAGGTCCTGGACCAAAGCGAAAAACCTTTTTTCAAATGGTTTCCGGGCGCCCTGACCAATATATTTCATAATGCTCTGGAAAGGCACCAGAAAGATAAAAAAGATAAGGTTGCTTTTTATTGGGAAAATGAAGGTGGCGATTCCAGGGAAATTACTTATGGCCAGCTTTTTGATGAAGTAAATAAATTTGCCGGGGTTTTAAAAAAATTAGGGGTAGAAAAAGGGGACAGGATTTCTATCTATATGCCTAATATTCCGGAAACGGCCGTGGCTATGCTTACTTGTGCCAAACTAGGAGCGATACATTCGGTAGTTTACGCCGGTTTTTCCGCGCAGGCTCTGTCAGACCGGATTAACGATGCTGAAGCAAAAATATTGGTCACGGTTGACGGCGGGAAACGCCGGGGCAAAGATATTCTTCTTAAAGAAACAGTAGATAAGGCCATGGAAATAGGCTGTCCTTCTATTAAAAATGTGGTAGTGGTTAAATACTCCGGGGTTAAGATAGAAATTAAAGAGCGAGACTTGTTGTATGAAGATTTAATGAAAGAAAAAATAGAAATTCCAGAAACAGAAAAAATGGAAGCGACAGAGCCGCTTTTTGTTCTCTATACTTCAGGAACTACCTCCAAGCCGAAAGGAGTTATTCATGCTCATGGCGGCTATCAGGTAGGTATTTCCAGAACCCTTAAATGGGTTTTTGATATAAAAGATGATGATGTTTACTGGTGTACGGCTGACCCGGGTTGGATTACCGGCCATAGTTATATTGTTTATGCTCCTTTGATTCTTGGAGCAACCAGTATTATGTATGACGGAGCTCCTGACTATCCGGAGGTTGACCGGCTCTGGCAAGTGGTTGAAAAATTTAAATGCACCATATTTTACACTGCTCCCACTTTAGTTCGTTTGATGATGAAATTCGGATCTGAGTGGCCGGATAAATATAAAATGGATTCTCTCAGACTTTTAGGCAGTGTTGGTGAACCGATAAACCCTGAAGCCTGGCGTTGGTATTATGAACACATTGGCAAGAACCGCTGTCCGATTATGGATACCTGGTGGCAGACAGAAACAGGTGCTTTTATGATTACTCCTATGCCCGTCCTTCCCCTTAAAGCCGGTTCGGCCTCTAAGCCCTTTCCTGGTCTTCAATTTGAAGTGGTGGATAGGGACGGAGATGTAGTGCCGGTTGGAAAAGGCGGATTTCTGGTTATAAAAAATCCTTGGCCAGCGATGCTTACTACCTTATATAATAATCCCGAGCGCTACCTTGATACGTACTGGAAAAAAATTCCCGATGTTTATACTACCGGTGATTTAGCGACCAAAGATAAAGACGGCTATTTCTGGATTCAGGGCCGAGCGGATGATGTTTTAAAAATTGCCGGGCATAGGATTGGGAATGCCGAAATAGAAAGTGCTTTAATTGCCCATGAATCGGTGGTTGAGGCCGGCGTTATCGGCGTGCCTGATGAAATAAGAGGGGAAATTGCCAAAGCCTTTGTTATTTTGAAAAAAGATGCGAAACAAACTGAAGGGTTACAAGACGAGTTAGTAAAAAAGGTGAGGGAAGTTCTTGGTCCTGTTGTTGTTTTTAAGGATATTGAATATGTGGAGAAGCTGCCCAAAACCCGCAGCGGCAAAATAATGAGAAGGGTTTTAAGAGCTACAGAATTAAATCAACCATTGGGTGACACTAGTACATTAGAAGAATAAATTTATTTAAATATATGACTAAATTAAAAAAGAACAAAGAACTAATCTTGAAAGGGTTAAGCGGCTCGCCTGGCATTACAGAAGGAAGGGTGAAAAAGATTCTTTCTCCTTTTAAAGCTATAAAGGTGGAGAAAGGGTCAATTGCGGTGGCTGAATTTACTACGCCAGTACTTGCTTATTCCTTAAGAGGGGCAAAAGCAATTATTTGCGAAAAAGGGACCAAAACTGCTCATGCCGCGGTTGTCTCCCGTGAGTGGGGAATACCCTGTCTGGTTAGTGTAAAAAATGCCCTTAAGGTTCTAAAAAACGGCCAATGGATAGTGGTTGATGCTGATGAAGGGAAGATTTATTCTTGAATATAGATATTTTGTCAAAGTAATATTTTTAAGGTATAATTAGTATATTATGGCAGAAAAAGCCTTTTTAATTGGAAATGAGATTATTGTCAAAGCCGCTCTGGCTTGCGGGGCAGAGGC
>CBDUSL010000031.1:0-7769 GCA_965370265.1 uncultured bacterium
TCAATAACAAAACCCCAGGACATAAAAAAGTTAATCGGTTTTAAAAAGATTAACTTTCTTTCGGAAAAAAGTTCTTTAATTTCTTCTTCCAAAAATTCCTTGTGAAATGGCTCGCCGGGGTGAGTACTAGAAAAAATTCTTAGTTTCCAAAAAGAGTTTACTCTAGGCACTGTTCCCACTAAAACTCCGCCTGTTTTTAAAACTCTTAGTATCTCTTTGATGGCTTTCTGAGGTTTGGGTAAATGCTCAAGCACCTCTGTGCAGATAACGGTAGAAAAAGAGTTATCCTTGAAGGGAAGTTTTTCAATATCACCAAGTATTAACTTGTTACCTGACAAGTATTTCTTGGCTCGTTTTATATTACGGGGATTAATGTCCAGGCCAATTGAATTCTTGGGTAGATGACGCAGAATTAAGCCCGTCCCAAAGCCGGCGTCTAGATATTTATCTCCCCGCCCAAATTTCTTTATTAACCTTAGCGTCCCTTTTTCCCTTATTCTATGAAAGAAAGATTCAAGGCCCTTAATTTTGTCAGTAACTTCGACCCAGTCGTAATCTTCATCTTCTTGATAATATTTTTTGTTTACCGATTCAAAATCAGGAGAATCAACATCAAACTCTGATTTATTCAGCTTTTTTATCATAATAAAATATAAAATTTATACAAAAAAAAGGTATTTAATTATACCTCACTATAACATAAAAGGCCTTTTTTAGGAAGGCTAAAATTTATGATGTATCGTATTCTTCCCGGCCTCTTCTTAATATCTTTATTTTCGGTCTTAAGCGGTAAAAAACCAGAAAAAATATGGTTAACAAGGTAATATCAAGGCCCAGCCATTGGTTGAATGAAAACCCATAGGTTAAAACAATTTCCTGCTCTCCCGTCTTTTCCGGCAAGATAAGCATAAAGCCCAAAGAATCTTTTTTTATGGCCAAGTTATCTTCTCCGGATTTTGCCTTAAAACCGTTATTGTAATCCATCTTTACTAATATCGCCTCGCCTGGTTCAATATCCGCTTTAATTAAAAATCTTTGGCTGCCCTCTTTTATATATTCCACTTCACCTTCAACTTCTCGTTGCCAGTCAACATATTTTTTTAAATCTTCTTTTTTTACTTCCCAATCAATATTTCTTAAATCTGATATATTATTTATTTTTACTTTCACGGCCATTTGGGATTCAAAGTTTGTTTGATAAAGTTTTTGGCCGTCAAAATTATGGATAACTTCTGAAAAACTTTCAAGCATCTCATCTTTATCGGAATCTTTTGGAAAAAAGAAATAAGTTGTATTAGTCGCCTTAGCTATTATTTCTAAAAGTTCCGGATCATTAGTTTCGCTTATTTTATCGTCTATATAAGAAACAGCCGTATTATGGTTTATATTTTCCAAAGGACAACTGATTTGAGTTTGGTCTGTGCTTAAATTAAACCAATTTTTTCCTTCTTCCAAATAAATCCTTCCCTGTTTCAGTTGATCATTAGCTTCAAGCCAAGCCCCTACCTGATAAGCGGCTTCGTTTTCAATATTTTTTGGATTATTAAACGACCAGGAGTTTCTGATAAAAGAAGAGGAGTAAAAAATAACCGTTAAAATATAACCGGCCAGAAATAAAAATCGGAAAAAATTGACAAAGCGGTGCTTCCGCCCTTCTACCCGGCCAATCCAGTCAAAGAAAAGAGTAGCCACCACCGCCAAAATAATACAAAGCGACATATTAAGTTCAATAAGGTAGCGATGGGCCTCCGGAACCAGATTTCTTCCAAAAATAAAATAACTAAAAGTAAGAGTAAAGGTTAGAGTAAACCAGCCCCAGGCAATAAAAAAGGCCTGCAAGTGTTTTCGAAAACCAAAAATATAAAAAACTCCGATAATCAGCCAAGGGATTAACAAAACCAAATAAGGAATAGATTGCAATAAATTAGTGGTTACTTCAAAACCCGGCCCCTTGGAAAAAAAGTATGAATAAAAGCCGGGGTGATACCAAAAAGAAATCAGACCAAAAGCAATAATTATACAAATAACAAAAACACCCAGCCGGCTTTGTGTTTTGTTCCGGCTGTTCAGCACTTCGGAAAACATCAGAACAAAAAGAAGAATAACAGCCGAAAAAAGAGTGATAAAATCAACCAGGGCCAGAAGAACAATAAAAAGAGAGCAGAGAATAATTTTTTTGAAAGAGGGATGGCGAAGGGTTTTATAAAAACAAGCCCCGAGTAAAGGCAAAAGAACCAGGGAAAAAGTATGAAGAGTATCCCCATAAACATTAACAATAAAATGCCACGGGGCATGAAAATATTCAGCGCTTGTTTCCATTATTTGCGGGAAAAAAAGAGCGCTAAAAGTGGGCAAAAGACTAAAAGAAAAAGCGGCAATCAGCCCGGTTAATCTTCTTTTAGTGATTATTTTAACAAAATAATAAAGAGTGACCGGAACAAGAGCATAACATAAAGCACTCAACATTCTCAGAATATGGCCGAAATTCGAGTCAAAAACACCCAATACGCGGCCAAAGAGTATAAAAGGTGAAAAACCATTTACAAAGGGAAAACCACCGTGCCAAAAATCAACCCAGAATACATCAGGCCAGTTATTATTAACAAAATCAAAAATCTTAACATAAACGGGCTGCTCGGAATGAAATTCTGAGGCAAATTCACCGGAAAGAAGTGGCGCAACTATTATAAGATTAAAGATAAAAATAAAAAGAGGAATGGCTACTTTGAGGCCAATCCTGGACCAGTTTATTTTTGTTTTTGATTTATCCATTTTTCGCCATCCTTTAATTAAAATGATGGTGATGCTTTTTGTCCTCTTCTAAATTCTTAAATGCTTCTTTGGTTTCAATATTTAAGACTATAAGGCCGATAAACAACACTATCAGACCAAACGCCTGGACATAAAGAATTTCCACCCCAAAATTATTATTTACGGCCCAATAAACGAGGAAATTTCTGGACGCCAGAATAAACCAGGCCAAGCCAATTACAAGAGAACCGTAATTATTGCGGGTGTTTTCCGCGTGCAATACGCCATAGAGCATCAGAAAAATAATGGCAATTAAGATACTTAACGGCGCAACATAAGCAGAGTAAAAAATCAAGATAAAGTCTGAGGCCGAATCAAAAAGCTGGGTTCTGAATAAAATAAGAACGAAGAAAATAAGGAAATAAATTGACGGGAAATAAACTTTCCATAATTTCTTCCGGCCGATCAGGCGTATTACTCCGTGGTAAAAGCCAATCATAGCTAAAGCGATAAATATCCAGCGAAAAGTGCCGATAAAAGTTTTACTTAAATCAAGAAAATTAAAGTCACCGGTATTGGCAACATTTCTAAGAAAAAAATTAAGAGATAGAAAAATTAAACTTACCGCCCAAATTAAAGTGGAACGATTCTGTTTTCTTGATTTCCAGACACAAATCATGACAAAACCGATCACAAAACTCAAAAATGCCAAAGCGAGAGTGATAATATAATCACCGGAAAGATACGTGTAATTGGAGGCAATACTATAATTCATAAATACTCTCCTTTTTCTTTACCACAAAAGCCCAGGCCATATACGACAAAGCCGGACTAACCATCACTTTTTCAAAAGAGGCCAAGAGGACATCCACTTCTTTTCTGGAATATTCAAAGCGGTATGGCTCCGGAGAATAAGCACTGGAAAGGAATCTCAGACGCCAGAGAGGATTTTCTCTCGGCACGGTACCGATCAAAACCCCGCCGGGTTTTAAGACTCTTAAAATTTCCTTAATTGCCCGCTTGGAATCCGGCAGGCGGTCAAGAACCTCGCTACAGACAATTGTATCAAACATATTAGAAGGATAAGGAATATTGGTAATATCGGCGACTATTAAGGCGGCGTCGGGTACATTCTTTTTTGCCTGAGCAATATTTTGGGCGTTAATATCAAGCCCAATAGCCCCCTTGGGCAGATGGCGGAGAAGAAAGCCGGTACCACAGCCGGCATCCAAATATTTTTGGCCCTGGCCGAATTTATCAATCATCTTTTTGGTCAAAATGCCTCTGTTTTTATGAAAATATCCGGAGAGGCTGGCAAAATTATCAGTCCCCTGAATCCAATCCACATCTTCTGTTTTTTGGTAATGATCTTTTACCTGACCTGAAACTTTTTCCAGTTGATCTTCGTGATTGGTCATCATATCGACAAAACTAGCTTCTTTCTGTTCTTCTTTCGGAGCCAGACCTTTATGAGAAGGGGCATCCTGATAATTCTTGGTTAAGGTCTTTATCTTTTTGGTTCTGGTTAAAAAAATCAGGATTAGAGTCAGCACAAAAAGAGAATAGCCAATATACTGGGCTAAATCTTTCTCAAGATTAACAAGTATGCTTACCTCACCCGTTTTTTCCGGTTTTAGATAAATAAAACCGAGAGGGTCTTTTTCCAGTTGAACCGGCTGATTATTCATTTCTGCCTGCCAGGTTCTATAATAACTTTCTTTAATCACCAACCCCTGGTTTTCTTTTAGTTCCGTTTTAATATGAAACTGACTCTCGGTATACCAGTCAAAATGAAGGACTGATTCGTCATTGTCCAGAATCTCCGCGTATAAACCCAGGCTGCTTTCAAAATCTTTTTCCATTAAATCATGATACCAGGTATTATCCACTATCTGAGCCAAGGAATCAGATTCAAGGCCGACTTTATAAATACTATAACTGCCGATTTTTTTCCGGAGAGTTAAAAGCCCGGATTCTTTAAATTTATCCGGATAATAATAGTCCCATTTATTTCTCTCCACCTCATCTCCCTGTTTATTAACGACAATGTATCTTACACCAATAATTCTTAAATAATTTTCTGTCTTTAAAACATCATGGCCTTTTTCAATTTCATCAGCTGCCTTTTTCCATAAATCATTAATATAACTTAAGTTACAAACACCCTTAACCTGAGAAATATCGGCAAAAGAATCCAGAGAATCAGAAAGATTTCCGTTGACAAACACTCTTTCCCAATCCCCTTCCATTTTCCCTTCCAGCCATTTAGCGACCAGATATTCGTCGGAGTTTTCAATCTCTTGGAGCGAAATCGGTTCCAGTAATTCATTTGACTTGGTAAAATGCCAAGTGGTAAGGCCCACGCCAAGACATAAGAAAATTACAATAAGACCGACTAAAGCAATATTAGTCCTTTCTTTCGTAAAACGATAAGTTACAATACTCTTTATGCCTAAAATCCCTAAGCTCAAAAGATAAGCAACCAGAATACTCATCCCCATCCAAAGTTGAGGCAGGTACCTAAGAGGGAAAGGGCTGACAGACTTATCCCAATAAATCCAGGCTATAATCGTAAAGCTAAAAATAAAAGTCCAGGCGAAAGAAATAAAAAATATTTGCAGTTTTGGTTTGCGGTCAAAAAATAAGAAAAGAAGGGTGGCCAAAATAGGCAGAATTATAAAGCCCAAGGGCAAGAGGGATATAATATCCCTAAACACCGCCCCTGATTGAGTGTTTAAATATAGATTACTGACAAAAGAAAAATTAAACCAAATAGAAACAGTCCCAAGCATAACCAGGAAAACACCAATGCTTCTTTTTAATTTAAGGCCCGGATTACCCAGAATTAATTCAGAAGCCGTAAGAATTATCATTAATATAAGAAAAGCTTGAAAAGCCATGCTGGAAGAAAGGGAAATAAGAGTGATAAAGGTGACGGCGATTAACAAATATTTAAGGCGGAAATTTCTAATAGTTTTTAGATAATAAATAGCGGCCAGAGGAAAAAGAAAAAGAGAAAAGAGAGTATTAAGAGCGGAGGGATCAACGTTTATTAAATTCACCAACCAGGGGACAAAGCCTGAATTGGCGAAAACATCCCTAACTTCCGGAATCCAGATAAGCAGATACGGGGGGGCGGAAAAAAGAATAGCCGCTAAAACCGCCGTGAATTCTTTTTTGGAAACGTAGCGGACAAAAAAGTAAATACTAACCGGAATAAGAATATAAAATAAAGCGGTTAAAATCTTGACAATATAGGCAATGCTAAGAAAGGAAAAAACTAATTTTATTAAATAAACAAAGTGCGGGATTAAAGGATTATTATATAAATACCAGGGTGATCCCAAAAACGAATTGTGTATCCAGTCTGAAGTCATGTTCTTTTCTACCAGATGCATTTGGGAAACACTTGTCATCAAAGCGGAATCTATAGCAGGATAGCCGGGCTTGAGTAAGGGATAAATATTAACCAGGTTAATAATAACTATCAGTAAAACAAAAAGAAGAACAAGCCATCTTCCTTTGGGAAAAATTCTTTTTTTCTTATTCTTGCGCTGGTCCTCGTGAACATGGTCCATTAAAAGACCGTAGGATTTTGGCATTTCCTCCCTTTTTTCTATTTTTAAATTTTTGTCTTTATTTTCTTCTGACATTTTTTAAACCCATGATATTGATATAGTTGGATCATCGTGCTTTAAATTTTTGTCCCCGGTAACTATAGTGGCTGATTTATCCTTCGCTAAAACCAATAAAACCGCCTGGCCCATTTCATATTCTTTATGTAATTCATTAAAATTAACCGTTCTTTCAATAAAATCTTCCTCAAAATTATAAATAATAATAGGCAAGCTGGTTAAAATTTGATGGACTTTTAATAAATTGTGGCCTGCTTTTTGGCACCAGGAGTAAATAAAGCCGTAACAACTTATAGGAATAAAGATATTTATTTTACCGTTTTCCGCTTCCTTAAGCAGAGATATTAAATAAGAAGCACTAGAAACTCCCCTTAGGAAGTTTAAAATTGCTTTTTCGTCCACAATATAATTTTTTGAGCGGGTATTGACCATTTTTGGCTAATATTAGCTTTCTTTATCTTTTAAAGCCCCAAATAATCCATCTAATTTTGATTTTTTATTGGCTTTAATTAGCAAAAAATTGCCCTGATCTTCAATTTCCAGAGTGGTACCGGGTTTTATTCCGTATTTTTTTCTTATTGGGGCCGGTATTACTACCCAGCCCTTGCTAGAAACAGTTACTTTAGGCATTTTTGTATTTATTTTACTAATGTTAGTAAAAGTATAACTTTTTGTTTTTATGTATAACTAACTTTTTGCTTATGTTAGTAAAAGTATAACATTATATTTTTTTTGTTATACTATTTTAAAAAGGCGTAATACTCTTACACCACTAAGTATACCATATTATAAATTTTTGTCAATAGTTAGCCAAAAATCCTTATTATTTCTTTTCTAATATATAAGCAAATGAAAACCACCAGAAAAATATCAGCCAAAGGATAGTCATTATAATAGAGCCGTAATCATGAAAGAGAATAGCCGGAAACTGACCAAAAAAGTAGGCAAAAATTGCAACCAGAGTAATCCTTAGTATATTCATCAGAAAAGTGCCACAAACCCCAGCGATTATCACCTGAACTTTGCTCCAAGGAGTGTATTCGCCAAAAAGACCGGATAAAAAGCTGAATATAAGAATAATAAATGACTGCCAACCGATACAATTCCAGGCAATTTCCACTAAAAAGGTCTCCCCTGCTTTTTCCAGAGCCAGGTAATCTCCAAACATGCCTGATTGGATGCCAAATATACTGGTGACCACACTGACTATACTTACTAAAAAAGGAACTATACTAGCCTGAATTACCCGATAAAATTCAACCCTCATCACAATCCGGGTAAGTATGTCATTAAAGGTGGTAATAAAAGGGAGAACCATTAAAACCACCGCCAGAATCATAAAAAGAGTGGCAAAAGTCCTTTTTTCCGGGCTGGGTTGCTTAA
>CBDUSL010000032.1:0-7150 GCA_965370265.1 uncultured bacterium
AAAAGAATATTATTAGTAATCGGATTTCTGGCTATTGCCGTGCTTTTTGGCTATTTAATTTTCCGCTTGTTTTTTGCTCCCTTGGACGTCAATGAAAATGTTAATTACAATATTAACGGATATCTTCCTAATGTAAATATTACCAACCGGCCGGTTATAAACGGCAATGAAAATGTTAATGGAGCTGTTCTTTATAATGTAAACGCCGTTTCCGGCTATACTCCTCCTTCTGAAATTGCTTCGGGGGGGGCGACTATAGTTTCGCCTATAGTAGAAACTTTAACCCAGGACTTGGTTATTGCCAGCAATAAAAAAGATGTGGTGTATTATGATCCGTTAACCGGCGAATTCTATCGGGTAAACCAGGACGGAACGACAAAAACCAAACTGACGGAAGATACTTATCCGTCCGCAGAAAAAGTATATTGGTCTCCCTCGCAGGATAAAGCCATATTAAGCTTTCCTGATGATTCAAAAATAACTTATGATTTTAACCTAAAAAAACAATACAGCTTACCTAAAGAAACGGACGAATTTTCATTTTCCCCTTCAGGCAGTCAAATTGCTTTTAAATATGTGGGGGCGGATCCTGGTGATAACTGGCTGGCTGTATCAAGTCCGGACAGTTCCGGCGCAAAAATTATTGAAGATTTAGGCGAGTATGCCGACCAGGTTACAGTGAGCTGGTCTCCTAATAACCAAATTATCGCCAATTATGCCAAAGGAAGTGGTATCAATACGCAAGAAATAATATTTCTTGGACAGAATAATGAAAATTTCCCAGCTGTAGATGTGCCGGGAAGAGGCTTTAAATCTATTTGGTCGCCAGCCGGGGACCAAATTCTTTTTAGCGTTTTTAATGAGGAATCAAACTATAACCCCTCGCTTTATATTATGAATGGCTCAATAAGTAACTTGGGCGCTTATCAGACCAGTTTAAATATAGCTACCTGGCCTGATAAATGTGTTTTCGGGACAGATAACGCTGTTTACTGCGCCGTGCCTAGGTTTTTGCCCAGTGGCAGTGATTTATACCCTGAGTTAGCCCAAAATTTAGCTGATGATTTTTATAAAATTGACTTGGTAACCGGAGCAAAAACTCTTTTGGCTCAACCGGTGAATACTTCCGGTTACGGAAATTTTACCGCAGAAAGCGTGTTTCTTTCGGCCGGCGGCGAATTTCTTTATTTTACGGATGAAAGCACCGGCCGGGTTTATAAGATTAGATTGAAATAAAATTAATGGATAAAAAAAAGATTACCCTTAATGCCCTTTTTATAGCGGCTGTTTTAGTAATTATAATTTTTGCTGTTTCCATATTTTCTTCGTATACCTGGAAAAATACTTCAAATTTTCCTAAAGTAACTTCAAAAAACCCTATTTTGGGCAAAAAAAATGCCGATGTACAAATTATAGAATACGGAGATTTCCAGTGCCCGTACTGCAAAGAATTAGCCGCAATATTTCGCGAAGTTTATAAAGAATATGGGGATAAAATTTCTTTTGTTTGGAAGGATTATCCTCTTTATAGTATACACGAAGATTCTCTGGCGGCGGCTAAAGCCGGCCGTTGCGCAAATAAACAGGATAATTTTTGGGACATGCATGACTTAATTTTTGCTAACCAACAGAATCTTTCTGACGAAATATATCTTTCTTTTGCCAGCCAAATTGGCCTTGATACCGATAAATTTATCCAATGCATGAATAATAATGAAACTCTGGATCTGGTACAAGAAGATATTGAAGAAGCAATGGATTTGGGAATAATTGGCACTCCTCATTTCTACGTCGGCAGTTATGTTATTACCGAACTGATTACCTACGAACAGCTCAAAGAAATTATAAATTACTCACTATAAAAATCCCTGGTCCTTGAGCCGGAATCCCGGTTTCGCCAGGGATAAAAAAAGGGTGACTGTTTAGGTCACCCTACGTTAAGGTACGATTAGCAATCAGTATTCCGACTTTATCGGGATTTTTTTTCTGTCTTTTTCGCTTTGGTGTCTTCCTTTTTGGGAAGCTGTCTTTTCATGGACTTGGCTGTGGCGGGGTGGATTTTTTCCACCATGGTGATGAGTCTCTGAGCGATTTCCCGGTTGAAGCGCGGATCATTGGCATAGCTGTACATATTGGCAGCAATGTCATAACCATTTCTTTCGAAGTGTCCTACGACACCGGGTTTTGACAGAAAAGTGTCAACTTTCTGAATGAGCGTTTCTTCGCCCCCAGGTTTGCTGACTATGCGGCCTGCATCAGGCACACCGAGAAGTGCGCAGAAGTTGTTGATGCTTGCTCTACACATTTGGCGATCTCCTTTTGAGTGGGTTAGCTGACTGCTAATTTATGGTAATCTTTTTCAATTAATCCCCCTTTCTTTCTTGCCCGTTGTAGTTATTGCAATCCATTGATTAATAAAAAAGTGGAGGGAGCGCCTCCTATTTACAAATGGCCCAAGGCTGGATGTTTACAGGGGAGATCGCCAAATCAAAACCCTATAAGCATTCTAGCCAGACCTTCTCCGTTTATATATGGAGAGGGCTCCCTCTTAAATTACCTGTTTTGAAGAACAAAAGTACTTATTATACTAATACAAATTTTATATTATGTCAATGACTAAAGGTTATTCCCAGTGAATATCTTTATAAAGATTATCTACTTTTTGCCTAAGATTAGGGAATTTTAAGAGATGAGGATCGTTTTCGGTAAGATCTTTAGCCGCTTCTCGCGCTTTTTTAATAATATCCACATCGGTCAAAGTAGCCATTTTAAAATCAGGCAATCCTGACTGATGTAGGCCGCTTAACACACCTGGTCCTCTCATTTTCAAATCAAACTCAGCCAGTTTAAAGCCATCCTGGGATTTTTCCATTGCTTTAAGCCTTCTTTTAGTATTATGAGAATCGCTATCGGTAAATAAAAAGCAATAGGATTGTTTGTCACTCCGGCCTACCCGGCCCCTAAATTGGTGAAGCTGAGCCAAGCCAAATCTTTCCGAGCCTTCAATCATCATAACAGTGGCGTTTGGAATATCAATCCCTACTTCAATGACCGACGTAGAAACGAGAATATTTATCTCATTATTTTTCATCTGGTCCATGATTTTTTCTTTTTCCTTTGTTTTCATTTTTCCGTGAAGCATGGTCACTTTAAAATCCGGAAATACTTCTTTTGATATTTTTTCGTATTCTTGTTTGACCGACTTAACCCCCAGTTTGTCAGAAGGCTCAATCAAGGGACAAACAACAAAAATTTGCCGGCCGCTTATTACCTGATCATGAATAAAAGCGTAAGTTTTTCCTCTTTCGTCAGAAATAACTACCTTGGTAATTATTTTTTTTCGGCCCTTAGGCATTTCGTCAATTATGGATAGGTCAAGATCGGCATAAACAGTTAGAGCTAAACTCCTTGGAATCGGAGTGGCCGTCATAGAAAGAAGATGAGGAGCGAGTTGGTGCTTTTCAGAAGACTTGTCCCGAAGGGCTTTTCTCTGAGCCACGCCAAAACGATGCTGTTCATCAACAATAACCAGTCCGAGATTATAGAAACTAATTGCATCCTGAATAATTGAATGGGTGCCGATGATAATATTAATAGTCCCATTTTTTATTTTGTTTAAAATTTCTTTTTTACCTATTTCTTCTTTTTCTAGTTTAATTAGACTTCTAGTAAGAAGACAGATTTTTATATCCAGGCCTTTGGTTAATTCGTTAATTTTTTCATAATGCTGTCTAGCCAAAATTTCTGTGGGAGCCATAAAGGCCGACTGAAAATTATTTTTTATCACGTTAAGCATAGCCATAACCGCGACGACAGTTTTACCTGAACCGACATCTCCTTCAAGAAGCCTGTTCATGGGATTACCCCTGATCAGGTCTTTAAGAATTTCATCAGCCGAATTTAACTGTGCTTTGGTTAATTTGAAGGGAAGGGAATTTTTGAAATTTTCGATTATTTTATCATTTATTTTTATTTGAGGGGATTTGGTTTCTTTAATATATCTCTTATTCTGAAGGGCCTGGATCTGGATAAGAAAAAGTTCGCCAAATTTAAACCTTTCGACCGCTTTTTCCGCCTTTTCCAGAGTATCGGGAAAATGTATCTGCATTATGGCCTTTTTTAAGGCCATTAGAGTATATTTTTTGGTGATTTCAGGCGGCAGTGTTTCTTCAATTTTCTGGGCCAGAGGCAGGGCCGTTTTAATATAATACCTAATTTGCCTTTGGGTAAGTCCAGCGGTTAAAGGGTAAACCGGCACAATCCGGCCAGTGTGGGTCTGGTCTTTTTTTACCTTTTCAAAAGAGGGGGAGATAAATTCAGGAGTAAGCTCATCCATTTTTACTTTCCCGGAAAGGATTATCTCATCTCCGGGGAACAGTGTTTTATCAAGATAAGGCTGATTAAACCAAATTACTTTAATAGGGCCTGTTTCATCCTCAATCATACTTTCGGTAATGGTCATTTTCCTTCTTTTCCAGCTTCTTCTGGATTTTATCAGCTGAACTTTTCCCTGAACGGTAAAAACTTCCCCCGGCTTGATATCGCTGATTTTTGAAATTTGAGAAAAATCATCATAGCGATAAGGAAAATAAAAAAGCAGATCTTGAATCTTTTTCAGACCCAGATTTTTCAGCCGCTGGGACATGGTTGGTCCGACAGTTGGGATTTCTTTAAAGCTAGAACCAGGATTTAACATATACTTATTTTACCATAAATAATAAATAATAAAGAAACGAGTGCCTTGAAGCACTCATGGAAAATTTTTTACGAATTTATTAAAATGGTGCCCTCGAGAGGAATCGAACCTCTATTTTAGAATCCGCAATCCTATGTCCTATCCGTTGAACGACGAGGGCAAGGTATCGAAGTTAATTTATTTTTTAATTTTAAAACCAAGTTTATTAAAATCCGTTGTCACCCTGTGGGTGATCCGCCTCGGGCGGAAACGACGAGGGCAAGGTATCGAAGTTAATTTATTTTTTAATTTTAAAACCAAGTTTATTAAAATCCGTTGTCACCCTGCGGGTGATCCGCCTCGGGCGGAAACGACGAGGGCATTGGTTGTTTACTAAGTCTCGCTACATCGTTAGGCGATTAAAATGCTATGCAAACTTAAAAAGACATTTACAACTTTAACGTTCGGGTAATTGAATCTGCCGAAGGTTCTTCCTCTTTTTCTAAATCTTCTTCAATATATTTTTTTAGGATTTCACGAACTTCAAGAGGGTTTTGGTTTTCTAGTGATACAGGAAGAGTGGGTTTCATCATGCCTTTAAAATCAAAATAAAGAACTTTAATTTCCGGGGGGCGGTAAACAATCCAAAAATTCTTAATATCTTCAAAGGCATAAAAACTACGTCCGACTTCAACCCCTTCTTCTTTTATCTGGCATTCAATTTTCCCGGGTGTTTTTTTATTTTGAAAAATAAAAATTATACCAACTAAAATAATAATGAGAGTAAAAAGATAATTGGCGGTAATAATTGACCAGGTAAGAGCTGAGAGGGAGATAATAATCACCCAAACATACCAAGCTCTTCCTCTTTCGGGCTGTTTAAATTCCGGGAAAGACCAGTTTTGAAGAATTTTTCCCCTATCAGGGATTTCTTTTGTTTTTTCAGGCATATTTTTAATCCTCCTGATTAAATATTATTATCTTTATAGAAAAATGAATTGTATTGGCGGTGGGAGCAGGATTCCCCGCCAAAGGCGGGTGCGCCTCGGGCGCAGAACCTATTTTGAGATTGGCGGGACACTCGGGTTAAGTACCCCGTATATATGGGTATTATAAGGGTTTTTTGTGTGTCCGAACAGGGCACAATTTGAGGCACATGGGTCGGAGCAAAAAATTTGTATTAGATGTATCTTTTTGCTTCATCGTCTATTAGTTTAGTTACTTCTTTATATTCCTCATCAAATTTTTGCCAAAACTTTTTTTGTTCATCGTCCGATATTTGTGTTTTGGTTCTGTGCTGCATTTTTTCAAGTCTTTTGTTTGTTAACCAGCCACCAACAATACTTTGTACTTTTTCCTTAAAAACAGGATCATTATACAGGTTCAAATTTTTTAAACTAATAAGTTTATTATGCAAAGTCGCTAATTCAAGTTTTTCTGCTATCTCTTTATCATCTGGGTTTTCATTGTCTCGCACTTGGGCACAAAATATTTGAATTTTCCAATGGTATAATTCAATTATTTTTTTTAATTCTTTTAATTCTTCTATGCGCTCTTTATGCGCAAAAGTTTTAAAAGTCCATCTTACTGTAAAAAGGGTGGCTGCAATTATGACTAAGCCCTGAATGATATCAATTATATTTTTTGCTGTTTCCATATAGTTTTATCAGAAATTTTATAAAATAAATTCATTAAATAAATATATTATAGCTTACGTACTTGTCCTTCAAAGGAATAGAGTAGTCGTATTTTTTCTAAATTACGTGGGGTAATGGTGACACCATATTCCGGCTTACTCTTTTTACCTATATAATCTCTGTCATTTAAAAATGAGTGGGTTTTATTTTTCCAATCTAATGAAGGAATGAGGAGGACAATTGGCTCATTACCATTCTTAAAAAGTAATAGTATCAACAATAAATTCTTGCGTGGACTAAATACTTCTTTTCTAACAAATACGTAATTAAGATTTCTCACTGATTTAACTTGAATATCATAATACTCCTTATCGTTCTTGCGAATTACAAAATCAATTCCCTTGTCATCTACTTCTGCAGTAAAAACATCAAAACCCTCTTTAGTAAAGGATAGCTTGGTGTAGTATTCGCCATATCTCCCTAATTGCTGGCGATTAAGTTTAGACCAATTATCTTGAAACATAGATTAAGAATATAAATCAGTTTAATCTGGGGCACCTGGGTTGGCTCCGATATTTAGTTCTCTTGGCGGTGGGAGCAGGATTCCCCGCCAAAGGCGGGTGCGCCTCGGGCGCAGAACCTATTTTGAGATTGGCGGTGGGAGCAGGATTCCCCGCCAAAGGCGGGTGCGCCTCGGGCGCAGAACCTATTTTGAGATTGGCGGTGGGAGCAGGATTCCCCGCCAAAGGCGGGTGCGCCTCGGGCGCAGAACCTATTTTGAGATTGGCGGTGGGAGCAGGATTCCCCGCCAAAGGCGGGTGCGCCTCGGGCGCAGAAC
>CBDUSL010000033.1:0-7104 GCA_965370265.1 uncultured bacterium
TGGTGATGTTGAAGGTAGTAATATCACTTTTCTAATTACATATACCGGCATGAATGCAGGTTATATGCTTAATGTAGATGGAACAATCGCCTCTGACGGCACTATGTTCGGCACAGCAGGAAATGCATCACAACAATTTGATTGGTCAACAACCGCTGGATCAGCGACATTTCAAAGAAGTGCCGTAATAACTTCCCCAACCGCCGGGGAATATGTCTTTGGAATGGTTGACTTTGACGCGGTTCTAATTGATAAAGACGGAAATGACAGTGTTCAATGGGCAGTAAGGCAAGGAACTTGTGCGGCCGGAACCGGAACGGTGTTTGGTAATGTAGATGGATTTCATAATGATTACGATTGGGATGGTGCTAACTTCCATGCGGAAGCTGACACCACAATCTTGACTGCTGGTAGTTATTGTTTTATCTTCAACCCAACTGAAAGTGCAGGAGATACAGCAATAAGAGAAACACAAAACTTTTATGTTGCTGACGGTTATGTCCGGGGAGGCGGACAAATAAGAGAAGATATGAAAACGGGAAAATCAAAAGATGACCTAAAGGTTAGTTTTGGTGGCCAGGTTTGGGATCTTGGATCAGAAGGATATGTTGGAGAATGGCAGATAAATTTCCACAATGTGGGAGGCGAAACTTATGACAAGTATAATTTCCATGCAACTGAAATCACAGCAATGAATTTTTACGCAGGAAACTTTGATACTTGTGATGAGGCTATGAATATGACCTTACTTGGAACACTTAATGGAAAAGAAGGTTACTCGGTTATTTTTAGGGCTGGAGATTATGGAACTGGTAGGGTAGACCACGATGATTATTATGATACTGTAAGAATCACACTCTATGATGAAAATGGTATATTGTATGATACATACGATGAATTTAACCCAGAAAGTAGCTGTGTTGGAAATGCAAGAACTTATCTAGACGCAGGCAATATCACTATTGAGTACTAAAAATAAAGTAAATTAAAAACAGGGTCTGGAAGGATCCTGTTTTTAATAGAAAAAACCCCAACCCTGTAAGGCAGACTGATCAGTCTGCCTTCCGGTAAGTAGGTGCAGCTAACCCGAGAAAGCGGGCGGTGTCCGGAATGACAGGGAATAGAAAAAAGGCGGGGGATAATATTAGAGGCGAGCGGGGGCTCACCTCTACCCGGGGGATCCGACCTTCTCAAAAACCCAAATAATAGTTGAGAAGCTCATGGCCTAGGCTTGAGCGAGCCGGGTACAGGCAAGAGCAGGTTGGGGGACGGCTCTCTTCTCCGAATAAAAACGGGATTCCGGATCCCGCCAGAGCCTGCCGGAGGCAGACAGGGCGGACAGGCGAGTCCGGAATGACAATGGATTTTTTAAATATAAAAAAATGCTGCGTGATATAAAACCACGCAGCTAGTTTAAATGGGAACAGGCAATGTCAGTGGAGAGTTCTTAATACCCTCAACCAACTCTGCTATTAGTTCCTTAACGGACATAATGCGATCTACGCGATGGACATTGCTCCCGGCAAAAATTAAGCCTTCTTCAAGCTCACCATTTTTGGCGTTAAGCAAGGCCTGTAGGATACAAAACCCGGCTCGTTCAATGTAGCAATGCTTGATGCATTTGTAAGGACACCGCATATGGATTTCACCGGCCGCGACTTTTTCAAGAAAACGGTTATGAACGGCCCGGCCAAGCAAACCAATCGGCGAATGAATGATAGTAACATCACTCTTTTTGGCCGCCAGGTAAGCCTGTTTGAACTCCGGTGCGGCGGGACATTCATGTGTTGCCACAAATCGTGTGCCTAATTGCACCCCCGCGGCCCCGATAGAGAGCATGCGCGCAATATCAGCGCCGGTGTAAATGCCTCCGGCCGCAATGACCGGTATCTTTTGGCCAATCTTTTGCTCATAGGGCCTTACAACTTTCAGCACGTCCCGTAGAATGTTTTCCAGAGAAAATTTCTCGGGCTGATCAAGCTGATCCTGGTTGAAGCCAAGGTGGCCTCCAGCCAGGGGTCCTTCCACGATGAAGGCATCAGGTGTTCGCCGGTAGCGTTTTTGCCACAGTTTGAGAATAAACCCGGCCAGCCTGGATGAGCTGATGATTGGGATTAGATTGACACTGGGGTCAGGGACCACTTCCGGCAGATTCTTAGGGATAACGGCACCGTAAACGATAATCTTGATATCATTTTTGACGGCCGTTTTAATCAGATCAACCGCATTACTCAGGGCCCCTACAAAATTAACCGCTAAAGGTTGATTTGTTTCAGGGCGGCATCGCTTAATCTCCTCTTCCAGCGCTTCTCGTGAAATACGGATGAATTCACTATGGCTAACCTTCAAATTACACGAAGCCAGACTGGTAATGGTTGGCAAGCAACCCTCTTTCAATACCGCCGGCGGCAAAGGCCAGGATGATATGTGTACTCCCATAGCCCCCAAAACAATTGGTATTTTGAAGACGAATTTACCGATTTTTAATCTGGGAATTTCCAAAATGGTACTCCTTAAGATTGAAAAGATCAAACTTACTTAATCAATATTCTAGGAAATATTCTAGGAGTTATCTTGAAGCAAATAGCCTTTATTGTCAATAGAAAGATTAAATAAAAAAAATAACCTCAAAAAAAGGAATGGGGTTGTTTTTGTAAATAGAAAAAACCCCAACCCTGTAAGGCAGACTGATCAGTCTGCCTTCCGGTAAGTAGGCGTAGCTCACCCGAGAAGACGGGATTCGTAATCCCGTCATGAAAACCGGTCGGATTAAGAATCCGACCTTCTCGAAATAAAAAAAGGGATCCCGGATTTCGCCATAGGCGGACAGGCGAGTCCGGAATGACAGGGAATAGAAAAAGGGCGGGGGACTTGAGCAGCTTTGTGCAAGCTACGTGTCTCCCCGCCCTTTGTCCCGTGCGTTTGTTCGTTAGAACTTGAGCAATGCATAGGGAATCCCCTCCTCAGAAATTGGCGGTTCTGTGGTTAACTCGTTCTTCTTTTTTCTTCCGCGCTTCCGGCAGTAAGTCCTGGAGGCCTTCTTACCGAAGAAAAGCAGAATTACATAGGCCCTTAGGAGGCTCTTTCCTTTCTTCTTCCAGTAGAGGAGTATCTTGGTGATATTCCAACCGGCAAAGACAGAAAGAATGTAAATCAGATTTTCTAGCGCCCGGAACGGAACCTTGTACTTACCTCGAGTGACCAGGCTGATAATAGTCAGAGTGACTACCATCAGGACCCAGGCAATAACGAAGTAGTGGCCCTTTTTCTTTTTCTTAATCCTTCCCTTTATCCGGTTAAAGGCGTTCTTAACCGAGTAAAAAATAAGGAAGAAGAGGTAGAAAAGGGTGTTGGTGTACCAGTGGTCACCAAAGTCTACCCGGAAAAACTTAATCAGAACAAGTACGAATTGAAAAACGAACCAGCAAGCACAGATAAGATAGATTATATCTACCTTATTCCTCTTGGATTTATTCGGCGGCAGCCGAATATTCCCTTTCTTTCTTTTCATGACCGATTCCTCCTTTCTTTTGGACGCGGCCAGTTGAAGTACAACGCAACGGGTGTTCAAATTAAAGACATTAAAAAAACCAATACTGATGTTTTATCCCTCTTGGCTTGTCAAAGGACAAGTAGAGTTTTTGTATTGGTTAAGTTTATTATTTTTTTAATTTTCGATTTTTATTATTCTCCCAGCAAGTCATTTTAAGCCTTGAGACCCCTTTTGTCAAGGGTATAACTTGTGCATAATTTTAACTTTTTCCGGAATTAGAATTGCTAAAACAAGCAAAATGCCTTATAATCAATATTGAAGAGTATTTTAAGGAGGAAATACAAAAAAATGGTAAAAAAAGTAAAACCCAAAAAAAGGGAAGTAAAAGAAACCCCAAAAGAAGATCAGCCTCAACCCGAGGAGAAAATTGTTATTGAAGAAGAAAAAAGCGGCGACTGGCTGGAAGATAATTTTGACGGCCAGCTTTCTATTGATGTCTTTCAAACCGAGAAAGATATTATCGTAAAATCAACCATTGCCGGCGTGTCTGTTGAAGAGCTTGATATTTCCCTACACAATGACATGCTGACGATCAAAGGGATGAGGCGACAGGACTGGGAGGTTGATCCGGACGATTTCTTTTACCAGGAATGTTACTGGGGCGGTTTTTCCCGTTCTATTATTTTGCCGGTGGATGTAAAGGCAGATGAGATAGCGGCCACTCTTAAAAACGGCATTCTAACCATTACCTTGCCCAAAGAAGAAAAATCCAAGCTAAAAATAGTAAAAGTTAAAGAAGAAGAATAAATAATAATGGAGAAAAAATATTTTCTGAATGCCAAACTGGAGTCTTTTAAAGAAACTGACGCAATTTTTAAGGCCGAAAATGGCACTCTTTATACCTGGCCTATTAAAAATCTGCCGGATGGCCTAAAAGTCGGCCAGGCAGTGCGCCTCTCTTTTTCCACGGAGGTAACAGAAAAAGACGAAAGAGAAAAAGTGGCCAAGGAAGTTCTCAATCAGATATTACAAAGTGATGAAGAAGAAGAAAATAAACCTTAAGGTTAAGAAAAAAGGTGAGTCAAGGGGATGGTTAAAAAATTTAATGACCATCTTTTTTGTCTTGGCCCTGTTTATTTTTGCCTACGCCTCTTTTTACTTTATATATTTTGAAGGTAAGTTTTACCCCGGCTTTAAAATGGGGGAGATAAGTCTTCAGGGAAAAACATATCAGGAAGTTAATGAACTAATTAATAATTACACCAAAGAAGTGGCGGAAAACGGCCTGCGCTATCAGTTTGACCAGGAAGAGGTGGCGGTTTTTCCTGTTTTTTCCTCAGCCGAAGGCACCGACCTGGTTTACGAAATTTTAAATTTTAACGAGGAAGAAACTATTAACCAAATTTATGAATACGGCCGATTCGGTCCGGTTTGGGAGAATTTTATTGAACAGGTTTCCGCTCTGATAAACGGGGTGGAAGTTGTTATTGCATATGAACTTGATGAGGCGGAGCTGGAAAAAATTCTTCGGGAAAACTTTTCTGAATATGAAACCCCGGCCGAAGACGCCCATCTGTCTTTGAATGAAGAAAGCCAGTTTGAAATAGTTGCGGAGAAAGAAGGCCTGATTTTTAACTATAAAAATATTATCGCCCAAGATAAAAAGAAAATAGAAAATTTGAACAATAGCTTAAGCGCTATTAATTTAATAAAGGATTATCCGGAAGTGAAAGAAAAAAATACAACAGCTGCTTTTTCCCGGATTGAGGAAGTGCTTGATTATTTCCCGGTTACTTTTCTTTACAAAGAAAAAAGCTGGGAGATTAACCGGGATATTGCCAGAACCTGGCTTGATTTTGATATACGGAATGGCCAGACGACCCTGGGCTTAAACAACCAGTTTACGGCCTACTTAGAGGAGAATATTGCTTCTGAAATAAATCAGGAAGTAAGAGAAGGCAAGTTTGAAGTTAAGGACTCCAAGGTTTCGGAATTTCAGGCCAGCCAGAGCGGCATGGCTGTGAATATTGATACTACCCGGGAAAAAATTGAACAGGAGGTTATTGACGACCAAAAAAAAGAAGTCGTCCTGATAGTTGATGTAGTCAATCCGGTAGTCACCACCGAATCAATAAATGAACTAGGGGTGAAGGAGCTGGTTGGCCGGGGAGAGTCTAACTTTTACCGCAGTCCAGCCAACCGCCGGCATAATATCAGGGTGGGGGCCGAAACTCTCCACGGACTTTTGATAAAACCGGATGAAGAGTTTTCTTTGGTTAAAGCTTTGGGCTCTATTGAAGCGGCGACCGGGTATTTGCCGGAGCTGGTTATTAAAGGGAACAAAACCGTGCCTGAATACGGCGGGGGCTTATGCCAGATAGGAACAACCGCTTTTCGGGTCGCCCTTGACGCGGGAGTGCCTATTACCGAAAGAAAACCCCACTCCTACCGGGTTTCTTATTATGAGCCGGCCGGTACTGACGCGACTATTTATGATCCCAGCCCGGATTTTAAATTTATTAATGACACAGGACATTATATTCTCCTTCAAACCAAGATAGAAGGAAATGATTTAATATTTGAATTTTACGGTACCAGTGACGGCCGGATAGTGGAAATGACCAAGCCAACTCTCTTTAATTATGTCAGCCCCCCTTCCACAAAATATGTGGAGTCGGAAGATCTGGCTCCGGGCCAAACCAAATGCACCGAAAGAGCCCACACCGGCGCAACGGCCGTTTTTTACCGGACCATCACTCCTCTTGAGGGAGAACCGGTTAAAGAAACCTGGAGCTCGGTTTATAAACCCTGGCAGGAAGTCTGTCTGGTCGGAGTGGAATAATAGTGTCAGGTTAACGTTGGAGACATTTATTCTGTTGTTCAAGGTTATTTTGTTTTGAGAAGGATGGATCTCCTGATCCATCCGAGCCAGTTCCAGATTACGTGGATAAAGGATCCAAGCTTCTCGGTTTTAAGTAATAATATTTATATTCTTAATTGTTTTATAAGAAATAAAATCCCCTCCCGTGAAGAAACAGGAGGGGTGGTAAGGAAATATAGACAAGCTTGCTGTGAGAAAAAGTGCTATGAAGAAGCTTGCTATGAGAGGGGGCAATTTATAGTTCGGTGGTCATTTCTTCCCAGGTTTCTCTGAAGACTTTCTTGAGAGAAACAATCGGCGTACGTAAGGCCGGCCATATCCGGAAGATGAAGTACGGCCTTTTTTTGGTCAGGCCGAGCCAGAGAAAAAAGCTACCGGGAAGTAATAGCAGGAACATTCCGACGCAGTAGGCGGGAGTGAGTGCGATCGTACCGGGGCCTACCAGGTAGGTGTTGTCTTTAAGGATAAGAGCGCCGGCGAGAACCAGCAGAATTCCGAGGTTAATCCTTCTTCGGTTTATCCTGGCGATGTAATCAAGAGAGTAAGCCATGGGCAGTCTCATAATCTTCTCCTTTTTTTCTTGTCTAGAGTGAAAGAACTTTTAACATTATAGCATAAAAAAAGTGATAATCAACATACTGTGGACAAGAAGACTATTTCAAGGGAAAAGCAAGCTAAAAAGCCCACTTAGGCCATAAAATAGCCCCCATGCTTGTCGTGTCCACAGAAT
>CBDUSL010000034.1:0-6916 GCA_965370265.1 uncultured bacterium
ATCCTCGCAACCAGATGGACTCACTTGCGTTCGTCTCATCGTTGCGGGAAAAAAGCAGGGGGGATCGCGAGATCGCGTCTTTTTTTGCGCTATAGTTTTATTGACAAAAAGAACTTTTAGGGTATAAGCTGAAAACAGAGTGATCCTTAACTTTTTAGGAGGTGCCCAAAATGCCTATGTGGCTAGTATTGGTAGGGGGGATTGCTCTTGGTGGTATTGGACTTTGGTTGATTTTTAAAAAAAACAACCGGCCTGGTTGGGGGTTTTTTGTCGGATGCATCGGCGCATTTCTCATTATTTTGTTTTTTATGAACGAATTCTGGATTCCGAAAGAAGGTCCAAAGCCAAACCAAAAGACCAGCCAAATCCAAGAAGGGAATAGTAAATGATTCGCTCTCACTTTTAAGCGGTCCCGAACTCTTTAAGGGGCCGCTGTTTTTTATCCCTTGACAAAAAAGCTCTTTTACGCTATACTCCCTTGATAATTTGTTTATACAAATTATATTGGATCTTTTCAATTTACGACTACTTTTACCTGAAGGGAGTTAAAATGTTTTCAATAGTGGGTTTCCAGCTTTCGGCCTTATTGGGGATGTCGTTTGTCATTTCGGCCGCAATTTGTTTTCAGAAAAACAAGAAAGAAGAGGGCTGGTTGCTTACCGCATGTTGCTTAATAACGATTATTGGCACTATTGCCTTTATGCAAACTGGCATTTTAGGACAACCAATCACGAAAGTCAGCGCCCCTTATTTCAAGAATAAGGTTGTGGTACCAATAAGCGACTATGACAATTTTGTTACTCTTTTAAGCAAGGATGAAAACGGAACAGAAATAATAATGGTAGAAAGGAAAAATATTGTTTTTGGTTGGAGTAGAGATCTCCTCTATAAACAATGTCAGATCCATAGCTACTTTAGTGACCATTATCTCGCGATCAGAAACCTCAGTACTGATCCCCCACCTAAACCATTCATGTGCATCCCCGATATTTTTTAACAAAACTAGTCGTTATTGTACTGTTTGCGCGGTCCCTTGCTAAACTTGGGACCGCATTTTTTTATTATTAAAATACGCGGGCTCGAAAACCCGCGCTTGTTACTTTTGTGACTATCTAAAAATCTACCATTCACGAACCCGATCAGAAGGCATTACTTCTATCCAGGTTATCCCCCGATTAAATTCAATTTCATTTCCTTCTAAGTCATAAAAAATAGTACGGCCCGTTCTTTCCGATTTTTTCCAGGTACCTTCAATAAGCTGTCCGTCACGAAAGACAAAAGCCCGTCCTTCACCATGAGTTTCTATTATCAAGCGGCCTTTAGCTGGATAGTAATCAACTGGCGGCACTTCCTGAATTACGACATTTTTAGCTTTAATTTCCTCTGAATTATTGGCATCTATCTGAACTTCGTCCGCATTATAACGCAGATATAAATTTTCTTCTTGGATGTATTTCCACTCTACTTCGTAGGTGTATGAAGAAAATTTTAATTTATAAAATTTTTGGTCCTCTCCCCTTTCTTCCAACTCAGCATCATCCTTAAAAAGCCACATTCGGCTTGTTGATTGTTTGTCCAATAATTCCTTGTCTCTCAAGGCATAGGTTAACTTTTCTCCGGAGCTAAACAGATTATGAGGGGCATAAAAAGAAGCATCACGCCAGAAATAAACCTGGTCACTGGAAAGGGCTTCCAGATTATTGGTATCATAATCCCGGATATTTCCCAAAGCTTCAGGCGATCCTCCGGCATGAGTATACAAACAGGCATATTCATAGGCCCAATCAAGATAATAAGGCCTGGCCGAACGGACGGGGCCAATTTTCTCGGCTTTTCCTCCACCGGTATAAAGAACCATAAATCGAGTTGCTCCGCCTTCCGCCAATGTTTCATAAACAATTGAAGCATCGGATATTCCTGAATGAGGGCGGACGCTATAAAGATTTTCAATCATTACACAAACCGGCCAAAGATTAGCCGCTTCCTTATTATCAATTTCAATCCCGTCAAAACGACGGTAATACTGAACTTTTTTTTCTTCTACTTCAGTACCAAAAACTAAGCTAATCCCTTTTTCAATCCCTACCTCTTGCAGGGCCCTATCGACTGAACGACCAAAAAAGAGCCACAATAAAAAGCCGGAAATAATTAAAAACCCGCCTAATATAACAAGACGGACTTTTAAACTATTAAAACTAATTTTTTTTAAAGATTTTTTCACTTTTGTTTTTGTCCCAACCCCGCCAGCGTTGAGAATCCCATTTACTTTGCGGAATTTTTTGTTTTTATTTTAATTATCTAGTTGTAGGTAATTTCTCTGTCAGTAGGAACTATTTGAATCCAGGTTTGCCCCGGGTTAAATTGTATTTCTTCGCCAGTCATATCATAAAATTTTGTTCTCTGATTTCTGGCTTCTTTTTCCCAGGTTGCCTCCAGAGCTAAACCGTCACGAAAAACCACGGCCTTGCCCTCACCGATTGTTTCCATCTGAAGACGAGACTCATCTTCCAGGGAAGTTTTTACATACTGAACAATTACATTTTTTGCTTTGATTTGGCCTACATCCCTTGATTCAAATTCTTTTCCTCCCTGAAATCTCTCATAAATATTTTCTTCGCGATTGTATTTATACTCTACTTTATAGGAATAGCTGGAATAGTCTATTGTAATGTTTTTTTCCTCTTCCGGCCGATCCTCCAAAGGTGAATCATCCTTAAATTCAAAAGCTTCAAAATTGCCTTCAGCTGGTGCTTCTTTATCACGCAAAGCAAAAACTAATAATTTTGAAGAGGAATAAACATTATGAGGAGCCGCTCTTTCGGTATCTCTCCAATAATACCTGGCGTCATAAAACTGATCAAGATTAAAAACATCATAAGTGGAAATTAAAGACATGGCCACGGGACTGCCGCCGACATGCCCGTATAAAGCGTTATACTCCTTCGCCCAGTCAAGATAATAAGGTCTGGCCGAACGAACCGGGCCTGTGGACTTTATCTCGTCTGTTAGGACAAAAATGGCCATAAAACGAGTAATTCCCCCTTCCACCAAAGCTTCATAAACAATACTTGCCTGATCAAGGCCGGATTGTGGCCGAACAGTAACAAGGTTTTCTATCATCAAAGCAACCGGATAAATATTTTGGTTATCCTTACCGTCATAAACACCATCAATCACCCTTCTTACCAATCCGCTTTCGTTTGAACTATTTGTATTTTGAGTTGGACTAGAGCCAAAGAGGAAAAATCCAGTTAAAGTAGCGGCTATTGCCACTACTGCAATTATTATGATAATGGGAAGTTTCTTGCTTTTTTTTACATTACTTAAATATTTTTCTTTTTGGCCTTCAATTTTTATTTTTTTATCCTTCATTTTTCTTTTCCTCCTTGCCCACCGAAGCTTTAGCAGAGGCAGGCTTATCCCCTTTTTGTTCTTTTTCATCTTTCGGAGCAACCTTTTCATCCGCAGTACTTTCAGCAGAAGCGGATTCTTCACCCTCTTCTTCCTTTACGCCCTCAACTTCATTAACTTTTTCTTCAATATCTTCTTCAAGAGCCTTTAATTCTTCCTCGGTGCGAGGGGGCTGGGCTTTTGCCACTACCTCATCGTCTTTTTCAAGAACCTTAATTTTTTCGGGAATTTTTAAATCTTTAATATAAATTATATCGTCAAATGTTTTTAATAAAGAAAGATCTACCTCAATCTCATGGACAAGATCACCGGGCAAGCATTCAACTTCAATTTTATCCAATGCTCTTATTAGAACTCCGCCCATTTCCTTGATAGCTGGGGCCTCTCCCATAAAATTAATCACAACTTCAGTAGTAATTTTTTCTGTCATTTTCACCGTATGAAAATCAATATGGATAAACTCATCTGTTGTAGGATGAGTCTGAATATCCTGAATAAGACATTTGATTGGTTTTCCTTCATCTACAATAAGATCAATAAGACTGGATTCGCCAGTCTTTTCGTATAAACCCTCAAAATTTTTCTTATCTACAAAAACATTAATATTTTTAAAACCGTGCCCATATACAACAGCGGGAATTTTTTCTTCCCTTCTCAATTTTTTATTTTCTTTCCCACTTTCCTTCCTTGTTTTTACCTTTAAGATTATTTCTTCCATCTTTTTATCCTTTTAAAGTAGAGCCAGAGCTCTTCCTTCTTCTTTATCTAATAAAAAATGTAAATCTATTACATCGTCAATTTCGACTTTTGACGTACTCTTGAATTTTTTAACTTCTTCACTGGTTAGTTCAGTTACCAGTCCCTGGCTCGAAATACTGGAAAGACCCGTAAAAACGAGGGCCAAAAGCTGGGTACCGCATTTTTCACAAACCATATGTACTAAATGCGCTTCATTAGATTCTTCAATTATTTTCATCTTTACAGGATTGTAGAAACAATTACAGGCAGGACAATTGGTAATCAAGCGAATATTTTGTTCAGATTGTTCAGATTGTTCAGAAAAAAAATTCATAAATCCTTTGGGGATTATAAAAATATATACATATTACATACATATTATATCATTAATATACGATTTGTCAATATAATTAGCCGATAAATTAAGTTTTTTGTCTAACTATTACACTCATAACCATGCCAATCATAATGATAGTAGTGATTAAAGAACTACCTCCATAACTTAAAAAAGGCAGGGGCACACCGGTAATCGGTAACAGACCAATATTTCCGGAAATATTAATAAAAACCTGGGCAAAAATAGAAATTATTACACCGCATATCAAAAAAAGGGCAAAATTGTTATTGGAAGTTCTAAGCCCTTTCAGTAAACGGTAGAATAATAAAAATAAAAATGACAACAGCATAACCGCTCCGATAAAACCAAGTTCTTCGGCAATAACAGCAAAAATAAAATCTTTTTCTGCGACCGGCAAAAAATTCAGCTGGCTCTGTGGACCCAGTCCAAGCCCCCTTCCAAAAATTTGTCCGGAACCAACGGCAATTATCGATTGAGTAGGATTATAGCCCGCCCCCAGAGGATCTCTGGAAGGATTAAAAAAAGTAAGAATCCTATCTTTTTGATAATCCTGGAAAACAAAAAACCAAATAATAACTGAGGCAATTAAAAATATACTCAGAATTATTAAAATGTGAGAACGTTTTGTTTTATTTAAAAGTAAAAGACCCAGCCATATAATTACTAAAATAATTGCCGAACCAAAATCGGGCTGTAACATGGTTAAAATAATATAGGGAAGAGCGATAAGTGAGCTGATTATAATATTTTTAAAACGATACATTTCTGTATAATGGGTAGAAAAATACTTGCTCAAAAATAAAATTAAAGTGATTTTGGCCAGTTCTACTGGTTGAAAAGTCTGACCGAAAAACTCAAACCAGGCGGTGCTTCCTTTAATAGTCGCTCCAAAAATTAAAACCAAAAACAATAAAAGGCCTCCAATTATATAAAGCGGGAAACTATAACTTCTAAAGAAACGATAATCTAAAATTGTAAAAATTAACAAACAAAAAAGACCGACTCCGGCAAAGATGGTCTGTTTATTAAAATTGGTAAAATCAGGATTATCCTGATTCATAGTAAGACTATAAATAGCGACCAGGCCAAAACAAATCAATATTACTACGGCTAACAATAACAGCCAGTCAGTCTTTTTAAAAAGGGTTAAGTAGTTTCTCATAAATCATTTCTAGCGCGACATTAAATTGCTTGCCTGGAAGATATTTATGGTTGGATTTATTTCAATCTCTGAATTAAGAGGCAATGCTTTCAGCCAAGAAACAGAAATATCTTTAAACTGATAGGAAGTAAATGAACGAAGGGTATAACTACTGACCGCAATTGGTTCTCCGGAAGAAAGCAAAACAATCGGTACATCAACTTTCCAAAAATCATAAAAAGAGCGATTAATCACTTTAGCCGTAAGAACAGTTGCGTTTTGTAAGCTTGAAACCGTGCTCGTAGTAAGTTTTTTATCTTCCACAACAAAGTCTAAGCCATCAGCCATCGTCCTGTCGATTAATCTCTGCCATTCAATATCACTAATTTCTAATTCAATATCTTTTAAGGCCGTACTATCAGTGTATGTAAAATTCTGGGCAATTATATATTTTTCCTCCGCCGGAAGAATATAATTATTTACCTCATTGGTTTCTTCGCTATCCACAACAAACTTATAATTAAAGCTTTTAATTCCCCAGTCATCATTGGGATTTTTTATTTTAGCCACTAAGTCATAACGATTAGTGCCAATACTAATTGCTTTTGTGGTAAGAATAATTAAATTTTGAGGTTGGCTATTTTGGCGATAAGTCTGGCTAATAAAACTGGATGACATCCCTGTCATTATTTTATTATATTTCGGCATTTCCAAACCAAAAATTATACTATTAATTATAATGTAGACAATCATTAACAAATCGAAGGTTAAAATAACTATCACCCACCATTTACGAAAAAAATATTTGTGGCCGACAAACCACGAACTTATTTTTAGATAGAGATCATTAATCGTATAATCGTTAAGAGACATGTTTTTTTCTTTTTGACGCTGATATATTACCATAAAAACCACATTAACTCAACAGCTCTTTATTTTTTCTTCAAAATATGATATAATAGAAATATATTAAATAATATATAAAAATATGCTTGAAACATCAAAAGATGTTCTTCTCCTTGTTTCGGCCGTAGCTATCGCTGCCTTTACTTTTTTTCTCTGCTGGGCTATTTATCTTCTGATAAAAATGCTTCGTCAGGGCAATGAAGCAATCAAGAAAATAAAGGAAAAAGTGGAATCTTTCGGCGAAACCCTTGAAACATTGAAAGAAAAAGCAGTTAATTCAGCTACCTCAATAAGTACAATCGGCAAAGCGGCTGGCAAAGTAATTGAGTTCGTTAAAGAAAAAAAAGAAAAGAAAAAAAAGA
>CBDUSL010000035.1:0-6422 GCA_965370265.1 uncultured bacterium
CATAACAATGTTCACCGGTAATTTCAGACGGATCTTTATAAGAGTTTGTCTCGGGGTAAATTTCATGCCCTCCGTCGTTTATTTCATGAAGGACTATTGTATCATCAGAGGCCTTATAAACGGCGAGAGGCCCCGCATAGACCCCCTCTTTTTCCTGGATAATTCCTTCTATTGGATCTTCAGTAAAATACCACAGACCGGCAATGCTTCCTTTGACATCACGAGAGACCGTTCCGCAAGTTTCTGATTGGCCAGGCTCGGTATAACCATAAAGGGCTTTGTATGGCTCCCTCATATTTTCGGGGTAAAAATCAAAGACACAGGTGGCGGTTAACATTTCCTGACCCAAACTGTCCTGTTCATATCTTTCCTGACGGACAAATTGATTTTTAAGATTTTCGTCATACACATAAATATTCCAATTATGGGCTTGGGGAGTGCCGGCTGTTCTGGCCATATACTCACCGGCTTCAAACCTAAGAGGTGTCTCAAGATAAATTTCGCGAGAATTGTCGGCCGGGACTGTTGTCGTTGCCTTGGTGATTTTCTCTCCCGCTTCCTGAACATGATGCATGGTCATGGTCACCCCCGGGGTTAATTCAAAAGTTAAAGCCCAAGTTGGATCATTTGACCCGGGTATATCATGATATGAATAACTGACCAGACTCATATCCTTTGGGGCATAAATGTTAGTCATGCCGGCCTCACGGTTAGAATCAACTTTTAGATTCATCATCACTCCGGCGAATGACTGGAACTCCCAATATCCTCCGTTTAGTTCGCCGATCGGAGTAATATTTTTTACCTCATTTAGATCAAAAATACCATGTGTAAAAACCACCGGCTTGACGGCTTTGCCCGTGTTAGTATTAGTAAGTGTTTCTATTTGCAAGTCCGTATTTTTGGTCATAAACAAAACGGCCCCGCCAGCCGTAAAGAGGGTTATTATGATGATGAGGATTATTTTTTTCATATCTCTTCTGTTCTTGATGAGGAATCAGAAGCATTATTTATTTCTTTCTTTTTCTTCTTCAAATGAATAATACTGCCGATTACCCCGACGATAAAACCGATCGGGCAGATAATAGTGCCAATTAGAAAAAATAAAACATGCAAAACCTCGGAAATATAAAATATTACGGCTATGGTGTCCTTGGTAAGCACGCCCAAGCCATAGAGCAGGTTATGTAATATTACAAAAACAAAAAAACCAACGGCGGAAAAACCGGTTAATAAGAAAAATATTTTTAATTTTTTCTCCGGTTTTTCTTTGAAAACAAACCATAAAAAAATAAGGCCCAGGATTAAAAAAATTGAACAACAAATTAAGAAGTGAGGAAATTGCGTATCCACGATGCCCATCAAGAAGACACTGAAAACAATCAGAAAAAAACTTAATACAAGCAACCAGAAAATTGTAATTAAATTTGGTTTTTTCATATTTTAACTATTATATTAATATTTGCACCCCTACTCGACTAAATAGCTTTTTTTACCGGCATATTCATTGGTATCCTTTTTGGTTTCTTCATAAGCCCAAACTGATATATTGTAGCGCCATTCTAACTTTTTTTCATTTATAACATGGGTCATTGTATAATCAATATCCTCTGGCGAAGAATTATCGGGAACAGAGATTTTAATACTAAGAGTCGTACTAATCGAATTAATTATTTCTGCTTCCCTAATCACTTCATATTCTAAAAGATTACCTTCTACTACTTTTTCAGTTAATTCGTTTGTATTAGTATTTTTTGGAGACTTAAGGTTAGCCATAATCAAAAACCCGGATACAACGACAATAATGGCAATTAATATAATCGATTTTTTCATACCTTTATTCTAGCAGATTTTATAGGGAATAAAAAATCCCCTGTAATAGAGAAGAGTTAGCGTTATTAAAATGGCTTCTCTAATGGGGAAACAAAAATTCACCGATAATAAAAATTAAAATAAGGGCGCATAAAAGACAGTAAAGAATAAAAGCGATAAGCAGAAGTATCGCCCGGTCCTTGTGCTTAAAAAATGCCTTACCTGAATAAATCAAGCCCATGATTGATAAAACCACAAACAAAAGAAAAGGAATAAAGCTGGTGATAATTCTGATTATTCGAATATCAGAAATGGTCGGAATCATGGGTATAAAACCAATCAAACAGAAGCAAATAACAAGGAGAAGAAGAGCGTTTTTTCCCCGTTTGCTTGTTGGCCACCAGGCCTTTTTTGTCTTTTCGTTTTCCATGTTTTATTACTTGAGTTATTTCTTATTTTTTTAAGTTGTATCTTTTTAAATCCGACATTCTCTTCTTGCCGTAATAATTAGAAGTAATTGTTTCGCCAGCACTGGGCGCTTTATTGGTTTTATTGTTAAGATATTTTTCAAAAAGTTCTGGATATTTTTCTTTAGCCATTTTCCTAATCGCCAAAACCTCATCGGTAAGATGACCCTCTTTTCTCTCCAAACTCTCCGCCCTGTTCATAGCTTCGGTAAAAGATTCAATTTTGTTGGTTTCCATGGTTTTATTATAGCTTGTTTTGCAAAATCCCGCTAAGCGAAGCGGGATCCTCTTGAACCAGATGGACTCATTTCATTCGTCTCATCGTTTCGGGAAAAAACGGCTTCAGCCCGCGGGGCAAGATACAAGGATATCCCTACGGGACCCCTTCAGGGCAAGATACAAGTTACAAAAAAAACCCAATTTTCAATATTCAAACGCTAAGCTTTAAAAGTAAGTTTGGTTATTGGAACTTGAGATTTGTCTCTTTTTTGTATCCTTGTTACTTGGAACTTGTATCTTCTACAAACGGCTTCAGATGGAAGTTGTTTTTATTTCTCTTTAAAATTAAACTCGGTTTGATATATTTCGGTAAGCAATTCCAGAGTAGCGGCTATTGAAGGATTTTGGCTCTTTATTAAAACCAATCTTTGCTTATAAAGATTATGCAAAGGAGTGATAAACTCATCTCCCCAGGAAGGGGTAAAAGTATTGACTCCGGCAAAATCAAGGACCAACTCCTCATCTTTTTTTAATTCTTCTAATTGTTTTTGGACCGCTTTATAAGCCTCCTGTCCGCTGTCACGGGAAGTGAGTGTTTTGCCGAATTTTTTTATTTCAATTTTCATATTTTATAGGTTAATATTTAATAATGGCCAGAGTGCCCGTCAAATATTTTTTTTCTTTAACCGGCTTGATGTCAACTGATTTTTTATTTATCTTGACAGAAGCCTGGCCTGACTGGAAGAATAAATCCATAGCATTTTTGACCACCACTTTCCGGACGTATTTAAGCCCGTTCCCTCTTTTTTCCAGGCCGCGGCCGGAAATTGACTGGGTAAAAGCGGTTAAAAGGGCCTCTTCATCTGAAGCCAAATCGGGTTTGACACGCTTTAAGGTGGTTAAAACCCCCTGGCCCCGATCTGCCAGAATTATTTTTCTGCTTTTGAGGCTATACCCGAAAAAGGTGCCGGGGATATCAGGCCAATGGCCGATGTTATGGTCAAAAGAATTATTGCCAATCTCCCCAACTATGGAAGTGATTAAGGGGAAAAAATCGGCCAGCGCCTTTTCTTTAAGCAAAGCATTTTCGAGCTTTGAAAGACGGGCTTTAAAAACAAAAGAATCTTCACAGTAAAAAGAATCGGGCAAATCAACCGATTCTTTAGTAAAAGCCCAGCGAAATGCCAAATCAGCCAGGTATTTGTAATTATCAGCCAAAAAGTCGGCTAAATCAACCTCAAAATAATAACGATGAGCCGTGGGTGTGTCCCGCCGGGCCTTAAGCCGATTGTTTCTATCCCAGCGGCGTAGAGTTTCCGGATTTACCTTCAATATAGCCGCGGCCTGCTTTATATCTATTTTGCCTGTTTCCGCCATAAAATTGTTTTTTTATATATTTATCTATTACCATTATAGCAAAATTATACATTTTAAGCAAATAATTATCTTCAATATTATACATTTTATTACAATATATCCGCTTATTTTAGCCAATTTACCTTTAAAAGTTATACATTTTTAAATTATCAATTTACTAAAATTATACAAAAATCAATTTTTTTTACTGCTATAGATTTAGAGATTAATTTTTGTTATTAGGCCGAGTCAATGATTTGGTTATTGGACCGGGTTATTGGGAATTCTTCCCATTAACTAAAAACTATTACCTAACTACCCACTTCGCCCAAAAACTAACAACCATTGATAAAATTTTAATTATTTATAATCAACAATATACTTATTTAAAAAAGTCTCAATTGCCTGGACAGTTTCTTTCTTTAAATCAGCCGGGCTTTGAGTCACCCACATGGCGAAGTTATAGAGTTCTTTTGTCTCTACTTTTAACCACTTTTTTTAAAACAAAAAATCCAATAACTAGCTGAGGCTGTTTTATTTACCCCGCCAAT
Organism: uncultured bacterium; assembly: GCA_965370265.1. Lineage (GTDB taxonomy): Bacteria > Patescibacteriota > Patescibacteriia > JAXHNJ01 > JAXHNJ01 > CBDUSL01. The sequence goes on from CBDUSL010000035.1 coordinate 4,406, forward strand.
TATTTATTGCCTGATTGTAATCACTTATCTTGATAAGTCTATTGAGGGCCGGTTTTTCTATCTCGGATAAAATAATAATTATTATAATTATTATTACCTGAATAATATTTCCCAGTTCAAAAGAAAAAAATGAACCATATACTTCAGGCATAACAATAGCTAAACCAAAAATCGTAGCTAAGCTGGCTGCAATTAAGCCAGGCAATGATTTTAAAGCGATATTTTTATTTATACGATAAAGACGTTGGATAAATTTATATTCAGAATATACTAAATAAAATAATAGCCAATAAAAGCCCAGGGCGGTCGATTTCAGGCCTACTTCAAATAATGTAGAAAAATTTTTATCGATAAAAATGAGAACTATACCAACTATAAGACCTATTCGAATTATCCAAATTCGCCATAGAGTACTTAATCGATAATAATATATAGAATATATTAATTTTTTCTTTTCATCCGAATAATCAGTTTGATTCAAGTACCCTCCAATTGACCGGCGGTTTAACAAAAGACCGGCCGTTACCCCGGCCGGAATCGCCGATATAATAAAAACCATTAAACCGATTACCGATTTTTCATGGGTCGACATACCCAACTGATAAAACTGAGAACTAAATATACCGAGAAAGACCATCATACCAAGCATGCCGGCAGCGAAGGCAATCATAAATGTCTTCAAATATCGGCCGATCGGATCCTTTATATTTAGAGATTCCCTGAATTCAGTCCAGGGATTTTTTGTCCAGTCCATATAGAAATAATATCACATAAAGTAATTCTATCCAATTAAAAAACTAACCTTCTTAAATGGGCACTTGGAATTTTGAATTTCGTCATTGAAATTTATTTGTAATTTGGGATTTGTGATTTGGTGCTTAAACAAAAACGGCTTCCGGGGCAAGAGACAAGAATATCCCTACGGGACCCCTTTAGGGCAAGAAAGCAAGTTACAAAAAAATCTCAATATTCAAATTTCAATAACCAAACACTAACATACTTTCATGATAATAGAAGAGAGTATGTTTTTTATTTCCACAGCTTCATTATTTATTTTCTCATAGTCTTTTATATACGGGTTCGCTTCTTTTATCAATTCTAACCAATGGATTGCTTCTTTGGCTTCTTTTCTGGCAATCCTTAGGCGAAGAATAAAATCCTTCTTCCCTAATGCATCATTTGCCTCTCTATAATTAGCGCCCACAGAACCAGCTGAACCCACTACTTGAGAAACTAATCTCATATTAATTGAATTTCTTGGAAGTTCTTTACATAATCTAATTACTGATTTACCAAACTCTGTTGTTCTTACTTCCAAATCGTATTTCCTAGTGTTTGTTCCTTGATTATTGGTTTTTGTTTCTTTTTTGTACCCTTGTTTCTTGTTATTTGTTACTTGCATAAAAAAAAATGGCCTTTCTCAAAGCCACCTAATAACTCTTTACCACAGCCATCCCCATTAGTCAACCTCTTCGGCTTCGAATGGAAGCTGCTTGTATTTATTTAATACCGATTAATTATATTCTTTTTTTATACTTCTACTTACCCCACTGGATTGCTTATATCAGTAATTTCCAGATAATAACGAAAATTGCCCGAGTCCTCGCCCTTATCTTTGATAACACCTTCGAGTATGACTCCGTTCGGGGGGTTAACTGTAGTTTGTTTATAAGTGCCGCCGGCATTAACATAATCAGCGCCTAAACTGCCAGAATACTCGATCAACAAATCCCGGCCATAAATTACTCCGTCTTTTACCGCTTGTTCACTTACCAAAGAATGATAAGATTGGCTCCGGACAATAAAACCTTTAACTTTTATCGTTTTGTCCAGATAAGCCTCCGGGTCAGCCAAAACTTCTTCTACTTCCAAGTAATCTTTTGCCTCTTCCGGATTCGGTTTTTCCGAATTATTTTCGGTTTGATTTGACTGGCTTTCCGAATTATTTTCGGTTTGATTTATAAAGTAAAAATAAGAAAAAACAGCCAAAATCACCGCCGATCCGACCATAACAGCT
>CBDUSL010000036.1:0-6384 GCA_965370265.1 uncultured bacterium
ACCTGGTTTTTGATATGTTACTTATCAGCTAAAAGTGGTGGGCAGGGAGGGATTCCTCGCCGGAGGCGAGTGCGCCTTTGGCGCAGAACCAACCTGGTTTTTGATATGTTACTTATCAGCTAAAAGTGGTGGGCAGGGAGGGATTCGAACCCCCGAAGCCCGAAGGCACCAGATTTACAGTCTGGAGCATTTGACCACTCTGCCACCTACCCCCCACTTTTAGCTGATACTATTTTAAGATACTATCAAGATATTTTCTTCCTTGCCCTGATTTTAAAAATTTTTCTCTCTCCATTGCCTTTGATCTAGTACTATAAGTTTCTCGGTAAATTAATTTCCATGGCTTTCGTCCTTTGGTATATCTGCATTTCCCTTGATTATGTTCTTTAATTCTATCATTGATATTTTTTGTACTGCCAACATATCTATTTTCATATTTTAAACTTATAATAACATATATTGTGTACATAATTTAAAAATGTAAATAACTACTAGGATTCCTCGCCGGAGGCGAGTGCGCCTTTGGCGCAGAACCGACGACCTACTCTCCCGATGTTTCCGAAATCTCTGATTTCGTGAAACATCGAGGATCCCGCGATACGTATTAATTGCAACAAAATTTATCGCGGGACTTACCCCGCCTACACCTTCAGGTTTCGGCGGACAGGCATGGTGGCGCTCTACCCGCTCTAAACCTCAGCCCACGCGCAGATTCGAACTGCGGACCTACTCCTTACCATGGAGTTGCTCTACCAACTGAGCTACGTGGGCACGGGCTGAGGTTTAGGCGGGTCTACCAACTGAGCTAGGTGGGCGAAAGCAGAAAACTATATATTATTAACTTCTTTTTCTAATTCGTCAAGTCTCTCATTTTCCGGATTAACTTCTTTCAATTTATCGAAAGTGCGAATGGCTAAACTTTTATTTTTCGCCAGAATAGTCAGCTGTAAAAGACCATTGAGATGTTTTGGATTATTAGGTTCGAGCATCAAGGCATCCTGGTAAGACTTAATAGCGTCCTGAACTTTATCCATTGCCTCGTAAACCTTAGCCAGATTAGAATGATAAGTCGCTATTTTACTGTTAATATTAATTGATTTCAAAAGATCATTTTTTGCTTCGTCAAGATCGCCTAAAGAAGAAGCAATCTGACCCAAGCCCTCATAAGCCTTATCATCCTGAGCATTAAATTTAATAAGAAATGAAAATATCTCTTTTGCGTGTTCGTAGTCCTTCATTTCTAAATAAAGATCACCTAATAAATGATATGCCTCTATGTTTTTTTGGTCAAGACCGACAACTTCAATACATTTTTCCTCGGCTGCCTTTAGATTTCCGCTATTTTTCAAATCTTCGGCTTCTCTTAACTTATCATTTATTTGCGAAGTAGCTTTTTCCTTATCCTCGAGAGTAATAGGGGTTACTTTTTTCTTCGATTCCCGGTATTTATTTTCCATTTCAATTACTTTATTATACCACTGACCCGCCTTTTTTCTCCCTTTTTCATAATAAGGAGAAGCGGTTTCCTTAACTTTACTGCTGATATTCATGACCTTTCTTTTTAACCTTCCCTCCAACAAATCCTTCTTTACCTTTGAGGCTTTTTCTTCTGGGACTGTTTTTGTGTCGATAGAACTTAAAACTTGAAATTTACGAAATAATATTATTAAAACAACCACTAATGCTGACAATCCTATAATTATGGCTATAATATCAACTATCATTTATTTTTATTAATACTTCTTTCTATCACTGTTCCGTCTTCTGATTTTATTTTATATGTTTCTTTAAGAATATTCCAGGAAATAACTTTCCCTTTTCCTTTTTTCAGTTTAATTTCGCTTTCAAGTGGGGGAAATTTTCTAGCCATTTCTTTATAATAATCCTCTTCATAAGCCAGACAGCACATTAAACGGCCACAAATTCCAGATAACCTATCGCTCCCACGATGAGCTATCTGCTGGTCACGAGCTAACTCAGTAGTAACATTACCCAGTTTTTGAAGATGACCCACGCAACAAAGCCCTCTCCCGCAGGGACCAAGTCCCCCTTCTCTTCTGGCTTCATCCCGCATACCAACTTGTTGGAGGCGGATTGATTTTTGAAAGTGGCGGGTAAGATCCTTGACTAAATCCCGAAAATCAACCCGGCCGTCAGCAACGAAAGAAAAAGTTATCCGACCGCCATCGAAAGAAAAATGAGTATCAATAAGCTTCATAGGTAGATTATATTTTTTTATTTTTTCTTTGCAAAAAACTTCTGCTTCAAGAGTTTTCTCTTTAAATTCCTGAATTTTCTTTAAGTCTTCATGGGTTGCCTTTCTGACCACTTTTGCTTCATTCTCACCTTCGTCAAAAACATCATTCTGAGAAATATTATTCACATAAACAGCCTCTAATCCCTGATCAGTCTTTGTGATGGCATAATCACCAACGTCAAAAACAACACCGCCTGAATTGATAATCAACCACTCACTCCAGGGAAATATTTTTACTTTGATGGCTTTACCGGTCATTTTTTAAAGGCTATATTTTACAAAGCGAACAACTTTAATATTTTCACCCAACTTGGCTATTTTTTCAGTTACCAGTTTTTCAATAGTTTTTTTGTCATCTTTAATAAAAAGTTGTTTAAGAAGACAAACTTCAGCGTAATATTTATTAAGTTTCCCTTCAATAATTTTGTCCCACATTTTTTTTGGCTTGCCTTCCTTCTTAAGATGTTCCTGCATAATATCTTTTTCTTTTTCTAAAACGTTCTTAGGTACATCTTCAGGAGACAAATATTCTGGATCCATAGCGACCACTTGCATGGCAATTTCTCGGCCCATTTCCTGAAATTCCTGAGTTTTAGCGACAAAGTCTGTTTCACAGGTTATCTCAACCAGGGCCGCCATTTTATTATTGCTATGAGAATAAAAAGCGATTATTCCTTCCCGCATCTGCCTGTCCTGTTTCTTAACGGCAATTTTCTCCCCTTTTTTCCTTAATATCTCGATTGCCTTTTCTTCATCACCCTTGCTTTCTTCTAACGCTTTTTTAACATCAACAATACCCCCTCCGGTTTTGTCTCTTAATTTTTTTACTAAATCTTTTGAAATAGTCATTTTATTTTTTTCCTTTCTTGCTCGTATCAACCTGATCTCGCTGAGCTTGACTATCAAGTTTCTCCTTTTTATCTTCATTTGCCTTTATCCCCGCTTTGTGATTGGAAATCCCCTCCTCCAAAGCACTAGCTAAAGCATCAGTGATAAGCTCAATCGATTTTAAAGCATCGTCATTAGAAGGGATAACATAATCTATCCCCTTAGGATTACAATTAACATCAGTCATGGCCACAATGGGTATTTTTTTTCTTATCGCTTCTCTCACCACTGTTTTTTCATTTTTGACATCAATAATAAAAATTGCTTCCGGTATTTTTTCCATGGTAGTAATCCCGCCGATAATTAAATCCAGTCTTTCGATTTCTTCACTTATTTCGAGTTGTTCTTTCTTTGTGTACTTGGCCAATTCACCTTTTTCTTTTTGATCACGCAGAGACTTCAATTTATTGATCATTTTTTTAATAACCGGGAAATTAGTAAGCGCTCCTCCCACCCAATGTTTATTGACATAGGGCATTTCTAATCTTTCTGCACTTTTTTTAATAGCTTCCTGGGCCTGGCGCTTGGTACCGACAAAAATAACCTTACCCCCTTTTTCACCTAATTCCTTAAGAAAATCTTGGGCTTCATTGAGTTTTTCTTTTGTTTTTTCCAAGTCAATAACAGAAACACCGTTTCTTTCCGCAAAAATAAAAGGCCTCATTTTTGGATAGACACGGGATGTTTGGTGTCCAAAATGAACGCCTGCTTTTAGCATTTCCTCAAGGGAAACATCTTTCATTTTATTAATCCTTTCTTCTATTTCGGGCTTTATTTAAGCTTTTACCCCCATCGGGGGCAAGGAACAAAGCTAATTCCCAAAATATGTGTGGTTAAATAATTAAATAATTAGTGCTAAAATATTAACATATTCATTGAATTTTGACAACCCTCCCTCTCAAAACCCCCTTAGGCTTGCCAAAATACGATCTTTCTGCTAAACTCTATTTATTGTTTAAATTTATTATATGAAAAAAGAGATACATCCAAAGTACTACAAAAATGCCAAAGTAACCTGCGCCTGCGGGAATTCTTTTAGTACTGGTTCAAGCCAAAAGGAAATCCAGGTAGAAATCTGCTCTAGTTGCCATCCTTTTTATACCGGCAAAAGTAAACTAATAGATACAGCGGGCCGCGTAGATCGCTTTAAGAAAATGGTGGAAAAAGGCTCCGCCAAAGCTAAAGTTACTAAAAAGGGCAAGAAAAAAGAACGAAGAAAAGTTAAAACCAAGAAATCCAAAAAAGACACTTAACATCATAAATTCCTAAAATCCCTTTTTGTTTTTGCTAAGGGATTTTTGTTTAAAAATCATGGAAAATAAACTAAAAAATTTAAACGAAAATTACGCCGAACTTGAAAAAAAACTTCAAGATTCAGCTGTGATTAATAATCCTGAAAAACTTAAAAAAACTTCTAAAAAATATAACGAACTTGGTGATCTGATAAGAAATTACAATAAATTAAAGGAAGTGGAAAATGCCCTGAAAGAAGCGGATAAAATATTAAAAGAGGAAAAAGATAAAGAAATGATTACTCTGGCTGAACAGGAGTTAAAAAATCTTGAAAAGAAAAAAAGGAATTTAACGGCAGAAATCAAAGAAATAGAGAATCCGAAAAATCCTTTAGATCAAAAAGATATAATTATTGAAATCCGAGCCGGTACTGGCGGAGAAGAAGCAGCTCTTTTTGCGGCTGATCTTTTTCGTATGTACTCCCGTTTCGCCGAAAATCAGAACTGGAAAACAAATCTAATTTCCCAGAACCGAACCGGGATTGGCGGCTTTAAAGAAATAATCTTCGAAATTATAGGGAAAAATGTCTACTCAAAATTAAAATATGAATCCGGAGTTCACCGGGTGCAGAGAGTACCGGAAACAGAGAAACAAGGCCGGGTTCACACTTCCGCCACTACCGTGGCTGTAATGCCGGAAGCAGAAGAAATTGATTTAACAATTGAGCCAAAAGATATTCGCATTGATACCTTCTGTGCTTCAGGTCACGGCGGCCAGTCTGTAAATACTACTCATTCAGCCGTAAGAATCACTCATCTTCCTTCCGGCACTATTGTTTCCTGCCAGGATGAAAAATCTCAAGGCCAAAATAAAATCAAAGCTATGCAAGTGTTGCGTACCCGTATTTTAGCTTTAGAGGAAGAAAAAAGGCAAAAAGAAGAAGCGGCAACGAGAAAATCCCAAATTGGCACCGGTGACCGCTCGGAAAAAATAAGGACATACAATTTTCCCCAAGATAGAGTGACTGATCATCGTATTAAAAAAAGCTGGCACAATATGCCTCAAATACTGGACGGCCATATCGATAAAATCATTAATGAATTAAAAACGGCTGATGACCATCAGAAAAGCTCTTAAAACAGCGGCTGATAAGTTGAAAAAAAGAAGAATACCTTTCGCTTCCCTGGATGCGGAAGTTTTATTATCTCACGTTTTAAAAAAACCCCGTTCTTACCTCTACATCTGGCCGGAAAGGAAATTTACCAGGAAACAGGAAACCAGATACAAAAAACTAATTAAACAAAGATTAAAACATGAGCCAGTCGCTTACCTGATTAATAATAAAGAATTTTATGGCCTTAATTTTTATGTTAACAAAAACGTCTTAATCCCCCGCCCCGAGACCGAATGTTTAATTGATAAAATACTAAAAATAAAAAAACCATATGCCATTGCCGATATTGGCACTGGTTCAGGATGTATTGCTATCACCTTAAAAAAATATTTGCCAAAGGCCAAAATTTACGCCTCGGATGTTTCAAAAAAAGCCTTAGTGGTCGCCAAAAAAAACGCTAAAAAGCATAAAACAAAAATACTATTCAAAGAAGGTGATTTACTAGAACCATGGAAAAAATTTAAGTTAGATGTAATTGTTGCCAATCTGCCTTATTTAAAACCAAAACTCATGAAGCATCCTAACCTTAAATTTGAACCAACGATTGCTCTAGATGCCGGCAAAAAAGGCCTTGATCTTTATGAAAGATTTTTTAATCAAATGAATAAGTACCACCCAAAAACAAAAGCTATTATCGAAATCGAGTCCGGTCAAGTAAAAGCAATTCAAAAAATAATCAAAAAAAACTTACCCAAAGCAAAGGTAAGCATAATAAAAGACCTGGCTGGAAGAGATAGAGTAGCAATAATTAAATAAAAATCCCGCTATAAGAGCGGGATCCTCGCAACCAGATGGACTCACTTGCGTTCGTCTCATCGTTGCGGGAAAAAAG
>CBDUSL010000037.1:0-6336 GCA_965370265.1 uncultured bacterium
TCTTTTCATATATTACCTGCCGGTTATCAGCGTCATAAATCATCGCTACCGGAGCAGTTAAAACAGGAGCTGATATCCCCTGGACCTCAGGTGCAAGAGGAGTATCATCTTCAACCAGCTCTACATGAACTTTAACCACTCCTTGCCAGCTTGGAGCTAGTTGTTTAAAAGCGGTTAAAGACAAATCAATAATACGGCCTTCCACATAAGGACCTGTAGATTTTACCTGACAAACGACTGATTTTCCATCTTCTAAACTAGTAACTTTTAACTTCGAATCATAATCAAAGTCGTTGGATGCACAGCCATAGGGATATTTTGACCAGTTTAACCAGGAAGCATATCCTTCATAGGATTTATCATCTTCAAAAACAGCTATCTTTGAATAAGGAAGATGGGTATAAGCTCTTATCCATTTATCAGCGTAATTGTTTAAGGAGTAAAGAGGACGCCATTTATCCTGATTGCCGTCATAAAAATATATTTTTTTAGTTTTATTATTATCTGACTGATAATCCAGAACAACAATAACTTCTTTAGCAAATATTTTTATAGGATCAGTTATAATATCAAATTCAAAAACATCGCTTACTCTATTAAGATTAAGATCTTCCGGTTCAGGCAAACCTTCACTTGATATTTTTCTTAAAGCAATATCAGCCGGCCTATCCAGTACATTCGGAAAAATAGCCAGACGCATTAAGCCATCGGGTTTATCTATAGTATAACCTCTTTCAATTTCTCTTGGTCCAAGATGAATAAAAACATCATCATCAACTAAGGCATTAGTTTTGTGAATTAAAAAAATAGCTGTTCCGAACATGAAACAGAGAAACAATCCTATAATTTTAATTTTATTCACTTGTATTTTTACCATTTTTTATTTATACTTTTTCTTAAATACAGCTATAATTAAGATATTCATTTTTCTTTCACGCAGGTATAGTTTAGTGGTAAAATATATCCTTCCCAAGGATAAGTCACGGGTTCGATTCCCGTTACCTGCTCCATAAACTGCTAACATAAAGGTCGCCAATAATAAGTTAAGTAATTGAGTTCGCCATAAACCGCTAAAGGGTTCATGGCATCGTGTACCGTTTACTGGTACGCGACGATTCCCGTTACCTGCTTTTACCTAAAATAACCTTGTTTAAGGTTATTTTATTATAACATAAAATGTTAATTTTGTTAAATATAATCCGAGTTTTCCTTAATAAAATTATATACCTTTTCAAAAACTTTTTCTTTATTATTATATTCATTCAGCAAGGCGTGAGTTTTCGTATCAATAATATCAAATTTCTTCAAAGTCTTTATTTTATTTCTCAAAAATTCAGCACTCTGGGGATTAATCATTTCATCCTTTGAAGACTGAATAACGTAAACGGGTATATCAATTTTATCTACGACATCTTTGGTTTCCTGAATTAACTTGTAAAACTGCCAGGCACTTTCAAGCGGAATACGAAGATAAGAGCCTGTGTCTCTTCTTACAAAATAATTATCCATTTCTTTAACCCATTTTTTTGTTTTATACTTTTTAAAACGCTTAATCAAAGGGATAAACCAAAAGGTAATTCTTTTTGGTTTAGTATAAATAGGAGTATTAATCAAAATCATGGCCTTGATGCCACTATCCAATTCATTAAATAAAATTGATAAATCACCTCCCATAGAAAAACCGATTAAAAAAATTTCATCTACTTTATCACGCATTCTTTCTACTGATCTTTTGAGAGAATAATACCAGTCATAGCGATTGGTTTTTTCTAAAATTTCATGATGAATACCATGGCCTTCCAGTCTTACCCCCATTACGGTAAATTCTTTTTCCGCCAAAAATTTACCCAGCTCTTTGGTATGAGCTGGAGTTCCCGTGAAGCCATGAATTAAAACAATTCCCACTCTATTTCCCTTAAAGTAGTATTCTTGGCAATTTTCTTTAATAATATTTCGGTCGTATTTCATATTTAATTTTGGAGCCGCCGGGTAGCAGTAAATGGTACAAAATAATTATTATAGTTCTATGGTCAACCCACAATCTATTTTATACCATCTCTGGCGAGGTTATATAAGATATTGAGATGTTGATTAATTAATCGTCTACATGCCGTAGCCCCAAAGGGGCGAAGGAATGGAGCCGTCTCCCGGATTCGAACCGGGAACCTAACGCTTACGAAGCGTTTGCTCTTCCAATTGAGCTAAGACGGCATTTATACTTACACCCTAATTAATTAGAGCAATAAAAAACCAGTTTGTCAAAAACTGATTTTGTGATTATTTCTACAGTCCAGAATCCGGACTTTCAAGCCCTGGTATTGTCGCGCTTAATAATTCTTTATCCCATTTAATACCTTTAACAAAAATGTATATTCTGGAATCTTTAATCATTTTATTGATATATTCATCTAAATCAACTGTTTTTATTAATATATGGGAAGCTTCCACTTCCAAATCATCGCCTTCTCCGCGCCGGTCTATTACCTTAATAATATGATACCCAAATTCCGTCTCGACAATTTCTGAAACCTGACCAGCCTCCAGAGCAAAAGCGGCCTGTTCAAAACCCGAAACCATTTCACCTTTTTTGAAAAAACCAAGATAACCTCCCTGGCTAGCGGTGGCATCTTCGCCATATTCTTTGGCTAAATTTTCAAAAGTATCTTCTTCGTTGGTTAATTTATCAAAAACTTCCTTAATTTTATTTTCGGCATTAATATTTTCTGCCAAATTTTCGTCCGCTATTAATGATTGCTGAAGTTTATCCCTTAATAAATAATAATATAAAACCTGTTCTTTTAAATCTTCTTTTGTCCAATTATAGAGATCTTTTAATATTTCTTCGACATTTTCAGGGCTTTCAGATTGGTCAATAATTTTATTTATTTCCTGTTCGAGTTCCAAATCACTTACTTTTATATTATATGTTTTAGATAATTGTCTGGTAAATTCATTTCTTATCATCCGACTAAGAGAAATTTGTTCCAAGTCTTCTGCTGTAGGCATTTGCGAAGTAGGGTCAACCGCTCCCATTTTATTATAGTAATGAGTAAGTGTTTCAACGTCATTTCGAAAATCGGCATAATTCAGGAATTTATAATTTACCAAGGCGGAAGGATATGGGACTACTTGCGACACTTTTCTGGTAATACTGTCTTGCCAGGAAAAACCGTATATCCCAATGGCAAAAACTGAGATAACTGCTAAAAGAATGCCTACAATAATAAAAAAAACAATTCCGGTCATTGACGACTTGTTTTTTTTGGCTTGAAAAGGCTTTTTTAGAGCTTCTTCTTTTTTATCTTTTTGTTCTTCCATTTATTTAAAAAAGTAATCCCACCACTTCTCAATATTATTTAATTCTGTTCCAGGTGATGAAGAGTCACGGATAGTTATTTGATTGCTGTTTTCTATGGCATTTTCGTTGATGTTTTTGGGAAGAATAACCACACTCTCACCCTCCTTTTGAAGGCCTAATTTAAGTCTGGCTTCCCGCTCCCGATATGATTCACTTTTGAGATAATCAATTAAATCAGAAAGTTCAGTATTAGACTTATCCAATTGGTCTATCTCTTCATAAAGACTTTTTACCCGCTCAGATATCTGGTGCCGGCGTATGACCTCTTTACTCAGAGAAACGCCTAAAAAAACAAGGACGGCTATACCAGTGACAATAAAAAGCTTTGAATTGATAACCTGGAGAAAAAAAGATTTTCTTTTTTTAAGTGGCATTATTATGATTATTTTATATCAAAATGATAATTATGTAAAGGTTTATTCTTTAAAGAGTTTTTTCAGTGTATCATCATCAAGCCGCTTTTTAACTTTGGTAATAGCGTCTTCCAATTCTTCATCAGAAATTGGGTGAGGGTTATTTTCCTCAGTTACTTTTCGTTGTTCTTCAGAAATTAATTCCTGAACTTGATGTGGGTTTTTTACATACCCTATTTCTAAATTGGTTTGATTGCCGGCTGTTTGTATCTCTATTTTTCCGAATTTAAACAAAGTGGCAAATATTCCCTTAATCGTAAAACTAACGTCCTGGATTTTTTCATAATTGCATTCGGAAACTACTTTATGAAAAAGCCCATGTTGGTCTATATCTATCACCCTTTTGTTGGTAATAAGAAAAAGATTTTTTGACCAAATTACATAAGAACGAATCATAAATAAAGAAGGCATTAAAATAAAGAAAAAGAAAACCAAAACAGCCCACCAGCCCTGGCTGAAAAGCCAGGTTAAAAAGAAAAAATCAATTAATATCAACAAACTGTTAAAAACCAGTGAACCGGTCATCGTTATAGGATGCTGGCGGACGACTTTAATGACCTCTTCATTTTCATCTAAATTTTTGCTATAATAATTTTTGTTCATCTCTTTAATTTTATGATTAATAAAAAGGGAAAAAATAGAATTAGGAAAATTTGGACGGTTATTGCTGTTCTGGCCGTTCTGGGTATGCTTTTTTTAACCGTCATGCCTCTTTTTTACTAACGCTTAAGAACTTTTAAATAAGCTTTGGAAGGAATTTCCACTCTTCCGCGAGCTCTCATCTTTTTTTTGCCTTTTTTCTGTTTGGCTAAAAGTTTCTTTTTACGGCTTACATCACCTCCATAAAGTTTAGCCGTAACATCTTTACGCAAAGCCTTTACCTCTGCTGAAGCAATAATCTTGCCTCCAATTACTCCTTGGACTTTTATAACAAACTGATGCCTTAGAATAACTTCTTTTAAAGTATCAACGATTCTTCTGGCCTCTTGGTAGGCCTTTTTTTTATAAACCAGGGTGGAAAGGGCGGGTACTCTTTCTTCAGCCACCAGAATATCCATTTTTTCAATTTCTGTGGGCCGATAATCCGCAAATTCGTAGTTTAGGGAAGCATAGCCTGAACTGACACTTTTTAGTTTATCATAAAAATCAATAAGAATGGAGGCAAGCGGCATCTCATAGTGAAGGATTACCCTTGAATCATCGGTAAAATTCAAATATTCGGTATTCTTATATAATCCCCCATAATCGTTTACCAAGCGAATAACTTCACCCATAAATTCTTTTGGCGTAACCAAGTCAACCTTTACATAAGGTTCTTCCACTTTTCTGATTTTATTTGGATCAGGCCATTCTTCAGCATTATGGATAACTATCATTTTATTATTGTCCAAAAAAACTCGGTAAGCGACACTTGGAACGGTGGTGACAACTTCCAGATTATATTCTCTCTCCAGTCTTTCCTGGACAATTTCCAAATGAAGAAGCCCTAAAAAACCGCAGCGAAAACCAAAACCTAAGGCGGTCGAGTGTTCGGGAGTAAATACAATAGAAGCGTCATTTAGTTTTAATTTTTCAATCGCATTCCTTAGTTTTTCGTAATCCTCACCGGAAGAAGGAAAAAGACTGGCGAAAACCATGGGTTTTATTTCCTGGTAACCGGGCAGGGGCTGTCCTTTTACGCCCCTTTTTATAACAGTATCACCAACTTTAACTTGATTAACATCTTTTAAACCCGTCACCAGATAACCTATCTGACCGGCTTTAAGTTTTTCACTTTTAATTAATTCGGGAGAAAAATAACCAACTTCCAAAATTTCTGCCTCTTTTTTTTCTGCCATCATTTCAATCATTCCCCCAGTATTGATAGAACCCTCAAACACTCTTACGTAAACAATAACTCCTTTAAATTCATTGTAATCAGAATCAAAAATAAGAGCTTTAAATGATTCATTTTCTTTTTTGGGCGGGGGCGGAACATCTTTAATTATTCTTTCCAGAATTTTTTCCGTATTTAATCCTTTCTTGGCCGAGACTTTAAGCACATTTTCCGCCTTTACCCCGATTAACTGGCTTAATTCCTGAATCGTTTTTTCTACTTGGGCGTTAGGAAGGTCAATTTTATTAACGACCGGAATAATCGTTAAATCATGTTCCATAGCCAAATATAAATTGCCAAGAGTCTGGGCTTGTATCCCCTGCGTTGCATCAACTAAAAGTATGGCTCCTTCAACAGCCGCTAACGACCGGGAAACTTCATAAGTAAAATCAACATGACCGGGGGTATCAATAAGATTCAACTCATAACCTTTATATTTAAGTCGTACGGGCTGAAGTTTGATGGTGATACCCTTTTCTCTTTCCAGGTCCATCTGATCCAAAAATTGTTCGCGCATTTTTCTTTTTGATACACTATCAGTTAATTCCAAAAAACGATCAGCAAGAGTTGACTTGCCATGATCAATATGGGCAATTATACAAAAGTTACGAATCTTGTCTGTCATTGTCATCCTTATTTACCGAATTATTTTCTCCATTATCAATAATTACCTTTTTAGTTCTTTTAAA
>CBDUSL010000038.1:0-6334 GCA_965370265.1 uncultured bacterium
AGAATAATCTTTTTTCTTTCATCAAATATTCTGTAAATATACTTGCGTATAAGTTGATCTTTATTAAAGGGATCGGATTTTTTAAAACCGTTGCCGTATTCATAAAGGGTATACTGGCTAAATGAGTCAACAATATTTTTTAGAACGGCCTTAGCTCTTTCCTGGCTTGAACCGGAAACAATTATTCTGATATTTACATCCATACCGGCTTTTGAAGTTTTTTCTTCAATACTTTTGGCAATCTCTTCGTCACGAGGTGAAAGAGCAACTGGTCCGTAATTTTCCTGAGATTTTTTTTTGGGGAAAAAAATACTGAAAACACCGCTAAAAAGTCCAAGGGCTCCATGATGCCCTACTGCTTCTTTTACATTTTTTCCCTCATGCATTTTTCTGGCCGCTCTGGCCCCCCAATTATGCCATTGAGCCTTAGCACTTCGGCAGATAAACTGAACGGCTACTCCTTCTTTCGCCCCGATTTTTGATAAAACGTTAGTTAATGAACTAAGGGGATCAACATCAAGCTGACGATACGTTTTAATGGGGAAAATATGAGTTTTACGAAACACCAGAGTAGTGGCAACTACACTGCTTTCCGGAGAAAAAATATTATAATCTAAAACTTCTTCAATATAAGCCTTAGGAAACTGGGCATGAATCTGTTCCTCCATATAAGACTGCAGATATTTGGGAACCACCACATAAAAGGAAATTAATCCTTTGTGGGCAACTATTTCCAAAGAAAATAAATCCTGTCGCCCTCGGAAAAAAGCCTGCAAATTACGCTGGGCTCGCATGCCGCCAAGGGTTGAATACCAGGCTTCTGATTGATCAAGCATTTCCTGAATATTGGCCTCATTTTCTACTTCCTCTTCTTTTGATTTTTCCTCGGGCAAAGTAACAAGAAGGGTAACCCTTTTTAAAGAAGAAGGCATACTAAAACTGCGCTTAAGAAAATATCTTATTATATAAAAAATGGCGGTTAGTATAAAGATAAAAATTATAGCATAAAAAAGCGGTCCAATTACCGGATGTGATAAAAAACTTTCTTCTTTCTGTTGAATCTCTCTTAAAGTAGGTAAAGTGCCTCCCACGGGATCAATAAGAGTTTGCAGAATAAAATTCATTTATTCCCTCCTTTTGCCTTGGTCTTTTAAATTTATTATTTGATCAGCTTTTATTTTAGCTTCTTTTTCCAGAAAAAATTTGTTTACTCCCGGCATTAGTTTTAACCAGCCTAAAATAAGATTTAATATTTCTTTACTTTTATCTTTAGCGCTTTTTAGTAAAATTTCGATTTTTGAAGCTATTTTTTCACCTTCTTCTTTTATTATTTTTTTATGCTCATCATCAATTTGGCTATAGATATCTTTTAAGTTTTCTTCCAAAATATTTTCAATTTGTTGAGTATCGATTTTTGTTTCTGAAGACGATTCTTTCGCTAATTCTATTTCTTCAGTTTTTTGAAGAAAAGGTGTTTTGGCGGTAGGTTTTTCGGATTTCTCAACTTTGGCCCCTATTTCGATGGCTTCTCTTTTTTCAGATGATTCTTCTTTTCCAAAGCTTTCTTTGTCTTTTTTTATCTCAAAAATATCAATTGGTTCTTTTTCTATTTCTATTTTTTTCTCTTTATTCGGCATAAATTTATCTTGGTATCTAGCTATATTATACAATAAAATTTTACTCTTGACAAAAGAATAAATATATGATAGGATGATTTGTTATATGTAGATGATGTTTCCACCTTAAAAAAGGAGAAGGCCATGAAACACCTTATTGTTCTTTTAACAGTTGGATTAGTTTTTGTGTTTAACACAGGCTGTGCCTCTGGTCCTCTGGATTGGGTTAGACGGAATACTATTAGTTCCGTCTTTGAAGTTGATCAGGAAAAAGTGACTAATAATCTGGCCAGACAGATAGAAAACTGGCCAACCACTAAGCTTATCCTGAAAAACGACGCCGCTATTAAGTCAGTAGTCATTCTCGAGTACGAATTTCCAGCCTGGATTGACCCAGCGACCGGCAGAGTTTTACCGAGCAGATTCCAGTTGAAGTATGATATCGCGCCACAAAGCAAGAAATCGGTAAAAATACCGGCCCAGGTTATGGTTAAGATAAAGGTTATCAACCACTGTAATCGCAAGTCTTTCCGAAAAGAAATTTCTTCTGGGAGCGCTTTATTTAACACGGTAATCAATGTTACTCCTCCTGGAGCCGATAAAATCTGGCGAGCGGAAAATAAAAAGGTATTAGTGACCTTTTTCAACCCCGCCAGATCGAGCGGCAAGCTCATCGTAGAAAAGCTTGACTCCGGTGAGTACGTAAAAGAAGTTTCAACCTATGGTGACTATCACCTCAGTATGGAAAAAAAATCCCTGAATATGATCAAGGGCAAAACTCATACTGAAACTGTTAAACCAGGTGCAATTGCTTCGGTATATCTTACCCAAGGCTACTACAAGCTCTCACTTCTTGGAGATCGATCGTTCCACAAAAAAGTTCAAGTGGCTAATGGGAGATTTCTTGATGAATGGGGTAAGGTTATTCCAAATACCTTTAGCTTCTACTTACCGAAAAATGTGCCGAGCGTTATAGCCCGAAAGCTGAACGTTCCCCACAGTCACTAATTAATCCAACCTAGCCTCCCCCTCAAAAGGGAGGCTTTCTTTTATTATCTCACTCTTTACAAAACGACAAAAGTATGCTACAATATAGTTAGATTCCTAGTTATTTTGTAAATTAGGAATTTAAATAAAAAAAATAAAAATTCCGCTAAACTGGCAAGATCCTAAACCATGCCTATAGCGTAGTCAAAAAAAAACAAAAACAAAATGAGCTTAGCTGAAATAAAAGCCAACGGACTCCGTTGGATAAATATTATTGACGCCTCAAAAGGCGAAATTGATTTTTTACGCAATAATTTTAAATTCCATCCTCTTGATTTAGAGGATTGTTTAACATCCGGCCAAAGGCCAAAAATTGAAAAATACGAGGATTATATTTTCCTCGTTTTAATTTTCCCGGTTTATAACCATAAAACCAGAGAAATAGAGCCCTCTGAAATAGATTTCTTTATTAGCCAAGATTATATCGTTACCGTTCATGATTCTAATCTTCCTCCAATTAATGAAATTTGCAGTGCCTGCCAAAACGATAAAATCAAAAAAGAAAAATACCTGAAACAAGGCTCCGCTTATCTTCTGTATGAAATATTAAATAAACTCCTTTGCTACTGCTATCCCATGCTCGACCACATGAGTATTGATATTCACACTATCGAAAAACAAATCTTCGCCGGTTATGAAAGAAAAATGCTTTCTGAACTTTTAATCACCCGTCGGAATATCACTGATTACCGGAAAATTATGCAGGCTCATAAAAACACCCTTAAAAAACTTAGTAATGTGCTCCGGAATCATACCATTGAAATTAAACCCCGAATGATAATTTATTTTAATGATCTTATTGAACTCTCTAAAGAAATTTGGGATCATCTTGAAACTTTTAAGGAATCCATTGAAGCCCTCCAGCAAACTAATGAATCTTTAATTTCAAATCGTCTTAACGATATTATGAAAACCTTCACCACTCTGTCTGTTATTATTTTTGCTATGACTTTAGTCGCTACCACTTTTGGCATTGGAGCAGAAGACACTCCTTTGGTAAATATGAAATTATCCTTTTGGATAATAGTTTTTCTTCTAATGGCCGTAGCCGGTACCATGTGGCAATTCTTTAAAAAGAAAAAATTTTTATAATAATATGGAAAAACAACTAACAAATACAGTAGTAAAAAATGATCTTGCCGTCATTGTTTCAGTTTATTTTTTTACAATCGTCGGTTTAATTAGTCTTTTTACTATTCTTTTTGCCGGTTTTTTTACCTTTGTTTTGCCTAATGTTTTAGGCAACCAAAAAATTGTTACAAAAAGCCAAGTGCCCATAAATACAACATCTGTCTCAAATATAACTGACCGATATTTTGAAACTATAAAATAAACATATGAATTATTATTATATCGTTGGATTTTTCGCTGTTGTCTTTGTAATATTTCTTTATTTTAAAAGTCAAAAAGATACCGCTAAAACTAATACTTTAAGTCTGTATTCTAAAGATTTAACCGAATTGGCTCGAGAAGGCAAGTTGGATCCGGTTATTGGCCGAAGTCATGAAATCGAAAGAGTTATTCAGATTTTATCCAGAAGGACCAAAAACAATCCTGTTTTAATCGGTAAATCCGGGGTTGGTAAAACCGCTATTATTGAAGAACTGGCCAATGAAATTGTTAAAAAACAAGTACCACCCCCGTTGCTTCATAAAAGAGTAATGGCCTTGGATTTATCCGGTTTAGTCGCCGGCACTAAATATCGGGGTGAGTTTGAAAAAAGACTTAAAATGATTATTGATGAAATAATCGCTTCTAAAAGAAGTATTATTATGTTTATTGATGAACTTCACACTCTAGCTGAAGCAGGAGAAGCAACTGGGGCAATTGACGCCGCTGATATCCTTAAGCCAGCCCTGGCCAGAGGGGAATTACAGGCCATCGGCGCGACGACCAAAGAGGATTACGAAAGATCTATTGCAAAAGACCGTACCCTGGAGAGAAGGTTCCAGCCGGTATACATAGATGAGCCGGGTGGTGATCAAACCCTGGAAATTATAAAGGGATTGCGCCACCGCTATCAAGTGCATCACTCTGTAAAAATATCTGATGAAGCATTAAGAGCTTGCGTTATGCTATCAAATAAATGCCTGTCTAATCGCTGTTTTCCGGACAAGGCCATCGATTTAATGGATGAAGCGGCCGCTAAGGTGAGACTGGATTTCATAAATGACCCAAAAAAATACAATAATAAAAAACCAATCGTAAATGAAAAAGATGTAGCCTCAATTATTAAAGACTGGTCGCACGACAGTATTTGCCGTCCTGAAGAGGAAAAATAATCCTAATTTCTAGGATAATAAAGGTCGAACAAAAACAAAAACAAAAAATTCCGCAGATCGAGCTCAGCTCGAAAAGCGGGATACCTGACCCACTAAACGGATCAGGACAAAAAAGGAAAATAAAAAATGTCAGAAATTAAAGAACAGCCCGAAGAAGAACAACCGCAGGAAGAAACCTCTGAGGGCAATGAATCCCATGTTTTGGGAGAAGTAGCAGGCGGCGTATGTCTTGCTTGCACCATGATTTCTTGCCTTAGCCTATTTTTCGTGGCTATGGTCGGTATCGCGTAATCGCTCCTTTCTTTTGAGTGACTAAATTTAACCGCTCAACCCCCTACTTTTTAAAAGTAGGGGGTTTTCTTATTTGAAAAGTTTGGAAATATTAAGTAAAATATAAAGACAATGACAAAAAACTTTTGGCAAAATTCAAAAAAGCCAATATTGGCCCTGGCCCCCATGGCTGGTTTAACTGATTCTTCTTTTAGGCAACTTTGTAAACATTTCGGGGCGGATATTTTATATTCGGAAATGACTTCCGCTGATGGCTTATTTTTTGGCGGTGAAAAAACATTTAAGCTTTTAGAATTTAATAAAAAAGAAAAACCGATTGTTATCCAGCTTTTTGGCAAACGGCCGGAGATGTTTACTAAAGCGGCTAACTTGGTCGAAAAATTCGGCGCTTCCGGAATTGATATAAATTTCGGCTGTCCGGCTAAAAAAGTAGTGGCTCATGGCGGAGGCGTTACTCTAATGCGTGACTTAAATAAATGCTTTGATATTGTTAAAAGCACTATTGAGGGAACTAAGCTACCGGTTTCCGTTAAAATAAGAACTTCAATTAATAAAGATAATACAAAAGTAACCGGGTTGGATTTCGTAAAAAAAATTATTAAGTTACCTATTTCAGCGATTATGGTTCATGGACGCTCTTACGAAAAAGCTTTTACCGGTCCGATAGATTTCGCCATGATAAAGAAAATTAAATCCATGGTAAAAATACCGGTTTTAGCTAATGGAGGTATAAATATCCCTGAAGAAGCAAGGGAAATGCTTTTAAAAACCGGCGCTGACGGCCTCGGTTTAGCCAGAGGAGTTCGCGGCCGTCCCTGGCTTTTTCAAGAAATAAAAGACTTTCTTTCGGCCGGCCGCTATCATGAACTTACCTGGCCAGAAATTAAAAAAGTAATGCTGCTTCACGCCAGTCTGGCCTACAAAACTAAAAAAGAATGGGGACTCATAGAACTTAGAAAACATCTTGCCTGGTATGTCAGCGGACAACCTGGAGCGGCTGTTTTAAGAAACAAGCTTGTTCAAACTAAGTCAATCAAAGAAATAGAAAATATATTAAAAAAAACCCCAACTAATTAATAGCTGGGGGGTAAATTCAAT
>CBDUSL010000039.1:0-6304 GCA_965370265.1 uncultured bacterium
TTGCAATCTTTTCCGTTTTGTCGGTACCGACAAGCTCAACTTGGGTAAAAAAAATCCTACCCCAGTCATCCGGGTTATCCCTCTCTCACTCGAGGAATAATCATCATAAGCTATTTTTCCGGCCTCGCTGAGCGAGGCCTTTTTATTAAAAAACTAACTAAATTATAACTTTTTTACCCTTTTTTCGCAAGAAAAAAGCCACTAAACGCAATTGCGCCCAGTGGCTCACTTTTTGTACTTAACCCTGATAGTTTCGCCGGGTTTAGGCTTTTGTATTTTCCCGGCGGCAATCAGCGCCCCCAATTTTGCCACTAAAAGTAGTGTCTTGTCTTCTTCTTGAATAATATCTTCTATCTCATCTTCTCTTCGGCTTTTTCTGTATCGCCACCGTCTATTAAAGGGATGCACTCTGGCTCTCCAGGACTGCCTTTTGGTCCTTGGCTCTTTCATATCAATCACCTCTTTTCTCTATGTATGGCAAAGGTGCGGTTTTAACTTTACGACAAAATATAGAAAAAATCAAATCTTTTTCTAAAGGGTTCCCTTATAAAGGGAATATATGAAAATAAAAAAACCCTCCGCGAAACAGAGGGTGTGAAAATAACAATATAGTGGCTTAGGCAAGTTTTTGCCTTAAGTCCATTAAGGTGATTGACTTTGATGCATTTTTCAGAACATCTTTTACTTCAGACAACTGATTTTCATAAGGAAGAATTAGGTAAACTGGTTTGATAATTTCTAGAGCCTCTTTAACACAGCTTACCTGGAAATCTCTTTCATCAACCTGGCATAATTTTCCTTCGACTGAAAATAGTCTTTTGGCAATTGATTCAATCGCCTCGATAGAAAAAAACTGGCCGTTAATCAGAGCTGTAATTTCCAGAATAATATCTTCAATTTCGCCTTGCACTTCTTTTAGTCTCAATGAGTTAAGGGAAATCGAAATCTGAAAGATTGCTTCTCTAATGTCGCCGATTCTAATAAGCTCAACCGCATTTCGAAGTTCGCTGGCGCTCAACTCACAATTAGCAGTAAAAGGTTGGAAATTTATTGTTTCCAAATCAACTACGATCATTTTGAGTCGTCCGGCCATTCTCTTTTGCACATCGTGGTCAACACGGAATTCTCTTTCGAGAGCGTATTCAAGGATAGCGTTGAGAAAATGGATGGACGAAGCGAGCAAGTATTCTGTGTAGTCAAAAAGGGCTTTTGAGCTGGCTAAGCGCTTGATAATAAACCCCTCGATTTTCAAAATATCTGACTCTCTTTCTTGGAATCTATTTATTCCGCCTACGGTACGAGCTCGAAAAGCGCCGGGGTTTACTCTTCCCTGGCAGTCTGCTCCCTGAATAATCGGCTCAATTATCTTGAGACCGGCCTGTTTTTTGCTGTTTCTAACCCGACCAACGATCCGGAAAATTTCTTCAACCTTTTCGTTTAATTTTCTTTGCAGATTGTGGGCGTTCCCTTTATTGAGATCAATGATAGCCAGGTTTAAATCACGTGCCACCTCTATCGCCGCTCTCATGGCCACCTTTTCCCCATAAAAGGGGATGTTGTACTGATTAAGAATGTTTATGGCTTGGCGATGAACCAGGTAAATTGAAGAAATAAGCTGAAATCTCTTTTCCATTCTACCCTGTGACTTATGCCATTTCTGAACCGCGAATTGGCCCTTAAATACATCTTTGGTAATCAGAAGAATCCCTGTGTTGAGAAGACGCCTTCCCAGGACTTTTCCCCGATCGCCATAAAGCTCAGCTTCAAATACTTTTTCCGAAAAGAAACGATATGACATTTTTCACCTCTTGTTTGAGTTGTAAAGAACAAAATAAAAAACTATCGTTTATTGATAGCTTATTACCTTAATCGAAAATTACTGACTTGTCAACCCGTCAAAATTTCTTTGAAATTTAATCAGGTCTATCCTTTAAAGCTTCTTCGCTTTTTTGACCGTTATTTTACCGCCCGGTTCAAGAACGGCCACATCACGCCGAGTTAATTCCCCGCTTAAAAGATGGTTAGCCAAGGCGTTGTCTACAGTTTCTTGGATTTTTCGTTTTAAAGGCCTGGCCCCATATATTGGATCATAACCGGCTTTAGCTAATTCTTCTACCGCTTTTTCTGAAGCCTCAAAAGTTATGCCCTTGGTTTCCAGTCTTTTGGCCACGCTCTTTAGAAATAGTTTAACGATTTCTTCAATATGTTCAAGAGAAAGCGGTTTAAATAGAACAACATTATCAAAACGGTTGATAAATTCAGGGCGGAAAAATTTAAAGAGGACCTCCTCCATCAACTCTTTTTTAATTTCTTCCAAATTTACGTTCTCTGAAAGCCTGGTCTGAATATGCTGAGTAGCCGCGTTTGAGGTGGCAATTAAAATAATGTTGGTAAAATCAACTGTCCGACCAATACTGTCTGTCAACCGGCCGTCATCCATCAACTGCAAGAAAAGATTTAAAACATCAGGATGGGCTTTTTCCAGTTCGTCCAAAAGAACCAGAGAAAATGGATTTTTTCTCACCGCTTCGGTCAGATATCCCCCGCTTCCTGCTCCGGCATAGCCCGGGGGAGCGCCAAGAATTCGATTAATAGATGACTGGTCTTGATATTCAGACATATCCAATCGAACCATATTTTCTTCTGAGCCGAAATAAACATTAGCTACTGTTTTGGCTAGTTCAGTTTTACCAACCCCAGTTGGGCCAAGAAAAAGAAGATTAGCAATAGGCCGATCAATATCCCTTAGTTCCACCCTTGCTCTTCGAAGAGCCCCGGACACCGCTTTAACTGCTTCTTCCTGATTAATAATCCTTTCATGGATTTGATCCTCCAGATTAAGAAGTTTTTCTCCTTCTTTCTCTGTAATTTTTGTCACCTGGACATTTACTCTTTCAGAAATAATCTTAGCCACATCCTCACCGGTAACCGAAGAATTTGCCCCTTTGGATTTATGGACATAAACAGCCACTTCCTGAAGCAAATTTATCGCTTTTTCCGGCAAGTACCGGTCGTGAATATAGCGCTGAGAAAGAGTAACTGCTTTTTCCAGAGCATCGTATGAAAAAAATACTTTGTTGCGATACTCAATGCCTCCAATTTCCGACTCAACCATTCTAATCGCTTCGTTTGTTTCAGGTTCGTCAATTTTTACTTTCTGAAAAGTTCTGGAAAGACTTCCACTCCTTTCAATATAACTGGTAAAATCAACCGGGTTGGTGGAGGCAATGGCCATAAAATATCTTTTCTGGAGAGCTTCTGTTAGAATTTCGGAGAGATCCAGGGTTTTTCCGCCGCCGGAAGAGACACCGACCATATTCTGAATATTATCAATGTAGAGAACAATATTACCAGACCTGGTGACCTCGTTTATAACGGCCGAAAGACGCTCTTCAAGCTCTCCCATAGCGCCGGCTCCGGAAACCAAAGCCGGGACCGAAAGACTAACCAATCTTTTATCCTGCAGAACCTCGGGCACGTCTTCAGAAGCCATCATCGAAGCAATGGCCTGGATAATGCTTGTTTTCCCGGTGCCTGGAAAACCAACCATAAGCGGAAAACTCTTGCCAGACTCAAGCACCCGAAATATTTCCTCTATTTCCTTTTCCCGGCCCACACTCAAAGGCAAGGCTCCTGCTCTGGCTAAGATAGTCAGATCGCGGGAAAACTGATCCAAAACAGGCGTGGCAATAGCAGTCATTGCCCGATTGATTCCACTTTTGGGTTTGCGGGAAGCTTTTGATTTAAAAAGAGTCCATTGATGCCTTAACTTTTCCTGAATATTGATCCATTCCACCACATTTCTGAGTTTATCAAAATCGATATCAAGGTCATAAAGTATTTCTTGGGTATTGGTACCTGTTCTGGCCAAGGCAATAATCAAATCAGGAACTCCAATTGTTTTGCGACGGCCTAGGTAGGCCTCCTGATAGGCATTATAAATCATTTTATTAAAATCTTTGGAAAGAATGGGGGTAGAATTTTTTTGGCTTGGCAATTTTTTTAAAATACTGCCGATTCTTGAAACAAGTTTGTCCGGCATCATTGCTAAACGGGCAAGAATAATTTTCATTTCCTTAGCGGCCATCACACTTGCCAGAATATGAACCGGCTGAAGAGTAGTATGTTCAAATCGATTAGCCATTTCCCAGGCCAGTTCAATCGATTCTCTGGCAGAAGGGGTAAGATAAAGAGAAACTTCTTCGGTAATTTTTTGGTTTTTTATTATTTCATCAATTGAATTTATAGTCTGTGGGGACGGTACTTTTACTTTAAAATCTTTCTCAATGTGAAGAATAGAAGTTCTTTCTCGTTCTAAGCGGTAATAAATATAAAGATCAACTAAAAGCGAAATCCAAAAAATAAGAAGTGAAGTATTTCTTATTTCAAAAAAGCTCCCCAGGCTGTTGCCGGCACTGGCGTGCTGATAGAACTGCCAAAATCCCAAAAAAAGAGCAAAAATACCGAAGACAATAAGGATGCCATTAATCGAAGACCTGACAAGACGCTCTGACTTTTCCTCCAATATTCTTAAAAGAGAGATTTTTTTTTGCCAAACCAAGTATCGATCCTTAAAAAAACCGGCGTGACCAAGCGTGCCACAACGACGACAGGGAATAAGACCTTCTTTGCCCTCCAAAAAACTCTCCCCCTTGCAGTCCGGGCATTCAATATAAGTAATTTTTTCTTTTTTTTCTTTTTCTTCCATTTATTAAAAAATTCCTTTTTGACCGGTTAAATTAAGAAAAATCATATACCCAATAAATATAGGTATGAGTACCCACAAGAAAAAGAGGGCCAAAAGTACAACCAGCCAAATAACCATGACTATTAATTTGAAGCCAAAAACAATTATCCTCATAAACAGGCTGATTACCCGCCCGCTTCGTGAGTAATCGCCATACATGGGTTGCAAGAGATTCTTAAAAAGAATTCTTAAAGAAAGGCGGTTGCTCCAGTCAATTACTTCATTAACAAAAAAAAGACCCGCTTTTTTGATTCCCTTGGTATACCACCAGAAAGGAAAATAGACGATATCAAAAATTATTTCCTTAAAAACATATTTAGTTGTCTTCCAAGCTATATTCTGTTGCATAACTTCTATATTATATCATAAAAAATGCTTTTTGTCCATCAAAAAACCGCTCATCATATTTTAAAAAGATGAGCGGCAAAAGTACAGGATTAAGTGATTGCTTTTCACGCGGGGCCCCTTTCTTTAGGATTTATTTTGATAAATACTGATTCTGGCGCCAAATACGTCAAGGTCACTTTCTGAAAGCTCAAGCTTCAAGGGCAAACTTTTTGACTTCAGACTGACCCAGAAAAAAACCCTTCCTCCTCGTGTTTCGGCTTTGAGAATATAACACTCAATGTATCCATTGATTTTGGCAGCATGAGGACCATCTCTCTTTAGCTGAACTGAGATTTTTTTCTCAATAAGAGTTTGAATTTCCTCCTTTGAGAGCTTATCAATTCTGTCCAAAACCGTAGGATGTCTGGTCCAGGGTCTATTCAGTGATGACTTCATTTTTGCCACCCCCTCTCTCAAAAACAACCTAAGAGGCAATACTTAATCCACCTTTATTTAATCATTATTTTTAGAAATGTCAAGTCGAGTTGAATCGAGTTTAGCTCGATGAGCTTGACAAGTAATAAAAAGAGGCGCTTTGGCGCCTCTGGCTTAATCTTCTTTAACCCAACAGCAATCGTCTGCTTCCCATTCAGTTAAAAATTTCATCCCGCAAACAGGGCATTTATGCGGACCATTAACTCGGCCTTCTTTT
Source organism: uncultured bacterium (assembly GCA_965370265.1). Classification (GTDB taxonomy): domain Bacteria; phylum Patescibacteriota; class Patescibacteriia; order JAXHNJ01; family JAXHNJ01; genus CBDUSL01. Next base: position 5,787 of record CBDUSL010000039.1, read on the forward strand.
AAGGCTCTTTTATAAGCTCTTCCAATAGTTGGATTCTTCTGAAAATCATCATCATCTTCAACAAATAAAGGGCCATCGTTTTTGTCTCTTTTGCCTTTTGGTATTTTCCTGCCAGTCATCTTCTATCACCTCGTTTATAAAAATGAAAAGAAAAAAAGTGCTGGAAACTAATTTTACGTAGTTTATGTGATTTAACTCTCTAAGTTAAAAAGTACTTTGACCGTATATGTTATATTAATCTAATAAAGTTGTCAACCTCTTTTATACTCTATTGCGAATCTTTTCCATCAGCTGAAGATAAAACCTTAAGTTATGAATAGTGGCCAGGGTTTGGGCCAATGATTCTCCCGACATAAATAAATGGCGCAAATAGCTTCTGGAATAGTTTTTACAGGTATAACAATCACATAGCTTATCAATTGGTTTTATATCATTTTTATATTTTGATTGTTTAATTCTTAATTCCTGGTAAAAACTTTTATTCGCGGAAAGTGTCTTCTTTTTCCAAATATATAAAA
>CBDUSL010000040.1:0-6231 GCA_965370265.1 uncultured bacterium
TGAATTTGGATGACTTTTTCCGGAGTGAGTAAATGTTTCTTTCCGGAAACATTATCTTTAAAAATCACTCCTTTGGGGGTTATTTTTCTGAATTTAGCCAGAGAAAAAACCTGGTAACCTCCGGAATCAGTCAGAATAGGACCTGGCCAGTTCATAAACTTATGAAGTCCACCCGCTTTTTTTACTATCGGAACGCCTGGCCGCAGATTTAAATGATATGTGTTGCTTAAGATTATCTGGGCTTGAAGTTCTTCCAGATTATAAGGAGTGACGGTTTTGACTGCTCCCTTGGTGGCAATGGGCATAAAAAAAGGAGTTTTTATTTCTCCATGACTAGTCTTTAAAATGCCTTTCCTTACCGCTGTTTTTTTACTATTTTTTATTACTTTAAAACTTGACATAAAAACCTTTTTAAGCTAAGTTATAGTACTTAATCTTATCGAACTTTCACAAACAAAACAAGGAGAAACTCATTGAGGAAAAGGGATAAGTTTCTGAAAAAGGCATGGCTGTCAATCCGTCACGAGGTAATGACTTGGCCAAATCTTCTCACTATTACCCGATTAACTTTAGTTTGGCCAATCAATTATTTCATCACTCACAAAGATTATAAAATGGCTGTTTTACTGGGACTAATAGCTGGTCTAACCGATATCTTTGATGGTTATCTGGCCAGAAGATTTAATCAGGTTACTAGTCTTGGGAAAGCAATTGATCCTTTTGCGGACAAGGTTTACTTCATTTTTATTGCTTGGTGGCTTTACCCTGCTGATCTCGCCTTTTTCTGGATTGGTTTTATGGTTTTTCTGGAAATGGTATTGATCGGCCTTACCGCTCTAACAGCCTTTGCGCCAGAATACGCAAAATATGTAGAACTGGGGGCAAATAAATTTGGAAAGACAAAATTCTGTCTTCAATGTATTCTTTTGATTTTACTTCTCTTGAACAAGTCTGGATGGTATAGTATTTCAATACCTACCTTTAAAGGGATATTTATGGCGTGTTATTTGTTGGCTGGGGCTAGTATCTATGGACACGCCAAGAAAACCCTTCAAAAAATTGCCGAAAATCATTCCTTGTAACCAAACACAAAACGGGAGCTTAAAAGTTTCCCGTTTTTTTTATTCTCTTTTTTATTCGCTGTTAACCACTATTCCCTTACCCTGTCCGTAAATATCATTGGTTAACTCCGAAGTTAGGGAATCATAAAAATCCGTTAAATCCACTTCCGTAAAACTATCAAGACCGGTAACCGTGGCTTTGTCAGTTAAAATCTTAATCAGACCCAAATCAACTACCCCTGGTGTGGCACTAACTTCGAAAGAAGCGCTTAGCTGGGAATAAACCTGTCCGGTTCCAACCGGCACACGATTTATGGACCAGGTAATAATTCTGGTTAATGGATCAAACTCCAGAGTTCCGGCAGAAATAGTCTTTTCTTTGCCTGTCCAATAAATATCTTCAGGCAGACTGGCCTTAACCTGAACATCAGTCACTTCATTAGTGGTATTTGAAAGATACCAATAAATTCGATAAGCCGTAGTTTCCCCTATCTCCGGGGGTAAGGGCCCAGAACCCAGTTTCTCGTTTTCTTCTGAATAATAACGCGCTTCACAGCTTAAAGTTAAAGTGGACATTATCTTAACGGTTATTTCTTCGCTTTCTACGGTCAAACTATCTCCCCCAAGGTCTGAAAGTGAAGAAGAATGAGCGCCAAAAACATTTTTAATCTGAAAATTCTTGTCGTCACTGTCTATTATATCAATCGAATCTTTAATGTTTATTTTAAAAATAATTTCTCCTTCATCACCGGGTTTAAACGACTCTAGTTTTTCGATTTGTTCTTTTTTCCAAGTAATACTTCCGTCCGCTACCTCTCCTTCCAAATCATCATCAAGGGAGTTCCAGTCAATTTGTTCGGAAACAAGAGTAGCTGTCAGCTCCAAATCAGTAATTTCTAAATCCGAATTATTTTGATAGTTTAAGTGGAAGGTAAGAGTTTCTCCGGTTGCGGCCGTTATATCTTCGGTCAAGCTGTTTATCTTCATAATTAAAGTCAGCTCGGGATTAATCAATAAAATAAGCAACGACTCTCGAACCTGGGGACTAAAATTTCCCGAAGCATCAATCAAGCCCACTTCTACTTTAATTTCCTTCATCTCTCCGGCTTGACCGGAAAATTTGCCTTTTATTTCGACTTCCCCCTTATTGCCCGCCTCTATTCTTTCAATCTGCCAGACATTATCATCTTCATAAGTTTCCGGGGCCGAACTGATAAAACTAAAGTTATCCGGATAGGTAACAATTATTCTTAATTTTTCCAGAGCTTCCGTTGAATCATTTTTATATTTAATTTTATAAGTTGTTTCATTGTCAGCGATGACTTGTTTGGCCCCATCAATCGTTAAATCAATAATCGAATCATCAATAAGAGTGGCAAAGGTGGTGGAGGTTTCAAAAAGTGAATTAAAATTTGAGGGCTTATAACTTAATTTAGCTTCAAAATTCTTGGTCATTCCTACTTCTCCTACCAGCTGACCGATAATCTTCACTTCACCACGTTTATTTGAGCCTAAATCCCCCACCTGCCAATATTGGTTATAAGTATTATCTGATTCGGGAATAGATTCTTTAAAAGTAAAACCTTCAGGATAATTTAGAGTCAGCTCAACATTACCAAGAAAACTCTTGCCCTGATTATGATACTTAACGGTATATATCACTTCATCACCAGAAGAGGTATTCTCCGGGCCGGAAATAGTCAGAACTATATCACCTTCTTTGAATTTACTATCACCAAAGAAAATAAAAAATCCTGCTACCGCTGCTCCAAAAAGAAAAATTAAAACAATAATAATTTTAATATAAAGTGAGCGCCGGTTTTTGGTCGCTTTTTTAAGATTAGTTAAATTAAGAGGTTCACCTTTTTCATCGCTATACATTTTGGAAATGGTCGGTTTATAATCCTTTACCGGTTTAACCTGATCACTCCTTTTTTCATCCACCTTAACAACGGGTATTTTTCTGGTCACATTTTGTGATTTTTTTTTCTTAGCCATAGCTCTTATATTATAACAGATATCTTATCCTCTTCAAACGGTTTTATTTTTTATAAAACGGGTGCTTTTTAATTCTTTATCTAAAACATAAGGAACATACATAAGAATTATTTTCGTAATCTTCTTCATATAATTTTCATGGGCCTTTATTTTTCTAATTTCCTCCAAATTATTTTCCAGAAAAAAACGAACTAATTTTATTTCTTCTTCAGAAATACTAACTGATTCCTTATCTTTGACAAAACATCCTTTACAAATAAGTCCGCCGTTACAAAAGCTAAAATAATTATTATTCGGAATAATCTTTTTTTGGCAAATCTGGCAATTATAAAGTTCGGGTTGAAAACCAAGATATGATATTAATTTAAAAACGGCCGCCTGGATAAGGACAATACTTTTATCTTCCGAATTCTCTCTATCTATGAATTTAATTAATTCCGATAAAAGCCTAAAAATATCATTATCTTTTTGCCTGGTTTTAATATGAATGTCAATTATCTCCAATAAAAAATTTAACCAGTAAAAAGCGAGCGGATTTTCAAAAACATGACGGTAACTCTCAATTGTTTTAACGGCGGTAACATTATCAAACCCCTTACCTCTGACGTAAGTAATTTCAGATAAAGAAAAAGGCTCCAGTTTTCCCGCTAACTTACTTTGTTTTTTTCTGGTTCCTCTTCCTAAAATCTCGAGCTTGCCTTCTTTTTCCGTATAAATAAGAAAAATCCGGTCATTCTCCCGGAAGTTTCTTTTTTTTAAAATAAGCCCTTTATCAGTAATGAAAGACATTTTTAGTCTTTAAAGCTAACTTTTATTTTTTTCTCTTCTAATTCGAACTCTTTTAAAGACTTTGCTTCATCAACTTTACTCTCTTCGACTAAATTAATTGAATCAGCTAAGGTATCATTTTTAATATCTTTTTCATACCTTTCAAACATTCCTTTTATTAGCTTATCTTTGCTGAAATACAATATATCTACTTTATCTTTAATAGTAAGTCCGGTTTTTTTACGCAAGGCGTTTATCTGGCGGACAGTTTCACGAACCATGCCTTGTTCTTTTAATTCGTCAGTAATGGTTAAATCAAGCGATACAATTATCTCTCCCTCTTCTTTAGTTTTAAATTCACTACTAGTTGCTTTTTTATCTTTACCAATTTGGACCTCTTTTACATTTAATTCATCTTTCAATATTTCCAGATACCGGTCATCCAAAGATTTTGCTTTTACTATTAATTGGCCTAAAGGCTGACGAACTTTAATTCCATTTTCCGCTCTTAGGGCATGTCCTATAACTACCACCTGGCGAACCAGAGCCATATCCTCCATTAATGCCTCTTCTGTTATTTTTTCAAATTCAGGCCAATCTTCAAGATGAACAGACTTTTTCCCGCCTTTTAAGTTACGATAAATTTCTTCGGCAATAAATGGTGTAAAAGGGGCCAATAGTTTACTGAGTGTAATAAGAACCTGATTTAAAGATGATAAAGCCCTCTTCTTATCATCTTCGTCATTTCCTTTGAATCTAGAACGGCTTCTCCTTAAATACCAGGTGGAAAGATCGGAAACAAAAACACTTATTTTTCTCGAAGCATTGGTCAGCTGGTAGTTATCCAAATCATCCGTCACCTTCTGAGTCAAATTATTTAATTTTGACAATATCCATCTATCGAGAACTTGTTCGCTTTTTATTTCTTCTATTTTATCTCCTTCATACATTTTATAAAAAGTAACTACATTCATCAGGGTATTAAAAACTTTTTTTATCACCTCTTCAATTCCTTTCAGGTCAAAAAGCTTGGTTTCACCGGGCTGGTTCATAGTATAAAAATACCAGCGAGCGGCATCAGCTCCGTACTTTTCAAAAATTTCGTCAGGTTTCACAATATTACCCTTGGACTTTGACATTTTTTTGCCCTTTTTATCCAACACCAGTCCCAAACAAATAACATTTTTGTAACTTGGTCCTTTATCCAAAAGAGTGGAAATTGCCAAAAGAGTATAAAACCAGCCTCGAGTCTGATCCATTGCTTCCGATATGAAGTCGGCTGGAAAACTCAGGCCCTTGTCAATTCTTTCCTTATTTTCAAAAGGATAATGCCATTGAGCAAAAGGCATTGCGCCTGAATCAAACCAGCAATCAATTACTTCCGGCACTCGAGTCATTTCTCCCCCGCATGGGCACTTTAGCTTAATATCGTCAACATGAGGCCGATGAAGATCTCCTTTGTATCCTTCTAATTCCTTCCGTGCACCAACACACTCATACTTTTCGCATTTTTCGCATTGCCAAATCGGCAAAGGAGTGCCCCAATATCTTTCACGGCTAATCGCCCAATCTTTTGCTTCGTTTATCCATTCCCCAAATCTCCCTTCTTTTATATAGCCTGGAACCCAGTTTATTTTTTCGTTATTCTTTTTTAATTCATTCCGGAGTTTTGACATGGCAATAAACCAGGAATTTTTAGCGTAATAGAGCAAGGGTGAATCACAGCGCCAGCAAAAAGGATAATCATGGGTGTATTTCTCGGTTTTATAAAACAGGTTATGATCTTTAAGATATTGAATGATTTCCTGTTCAAGTTTTTTTTCTTTAACAAAGCGGCCTTTCCAGGGTTTAACTAAATCGTTAAACTTACCGTTTTCTTCAACCGTGTGAATCTTCGGCAAATCCACCTTTTCTCCCAGATTATAATCGTCTTCACCGTACATTACCGCCGTATGGACTACACCCGTTCCTTCTTCAATCGTGACAAAATCAGCCAAAGTAAGATAATAGGCTTTTTTGTCTCCTTCTTTTTCTAAATTTAAAAAGTCAAAAAGAGGCTTGTATTTTTTTCCTTCTAGGTCTTTAGCTTTAAATTCCTCCACTACTTTATATTCACCTTCTAAAATATCAATCTTGTTTTTGGCTAAAATATAAAACTCTTTTCCTGCTTTAACTTTTACGTATTCTATTGAAGGGCCCAAAGCTAAAGCGACATTACCAGGCAAAGTCCAAGGAGTAGTTGTCCAAGCCAAAACAAAAGTCTTTGGCTTGTCCGCCGAAGCCTTGGCGGAGGTGGGCTCATCAACTAATTCAAATTTAACAAAAATAGAATCCTCTTCTATACTCTGGTAACCCTGGGCTACTTCATGCGAAGAAAGAACCGTACCACAGCGAGGGCACTGGG
>CBDUSL010000041.1:0-6016 GCA_965370265.1 uncultured bacterium
TAAATATGAATCAGACTTGGCTTTATACAATTTTAAGTGTCGTGGGAGTAAGCCTGCTTTCCTTTGTAGGGGTTTTTACCCTTTCTATTAATATTAAAAAGTTAAGAAAGGCCCTTCTTTATTTAATAAGTTTTGCCGCCGGAGCTCTTCTTGGCGGGGCTTTTTTACATCTTTTGCCGGAGTCAATGGAAGTCTGCGGTACAGCCAGACAAATTGCGGTTTGGATATTAACAGGTATAGTTTTATTTTTTGTCCTTGAAAAAGTTTTAAAATGGCGCCATTGTCATGAACCGACTTGCGATGAGCATCCCCACTCCTTGGGGGTTATGAATTTAGTGGGGGATGGATTCCACAATTTTATAGATGGCATGATAATTGCGGTCAGTTATATGGTTAGTATCCCCCTTGGTATTGCCACCACCGTGGCGGTTGTTCTTCACGAAATTCCCCAGGAAATTGGAGATTTTGGCATATTGGTCTATGCCGGTTATTCAAGGCGTAAAGCCTTATTTTATAATTTTCTTTCGGCCTTAACCGCTATTGTTGGGGCGATAATAACTCTTGTGGTCGGAAACAGTATTGAAAATCTTACCAGCTATTTAGTTCCTTTTACTATTGGCGGGTTTATTTATATTGCCACAGCCGATCTGATTCCCGAACTTCATAAAGATGTAAGGTTAAAGAATTCAATTTTACAACTCCTTTCCTTTTTGCTTGGTATCGGCTTAATGGCCTTATTATAATTGTTAGAGCTTGACTAAGAGTTGACCCCGCCCTTCGCGAAGAGCGGGGTTGACATAATTTTAAAAACGTACTAATATTTCAGGACGTTCTTTTATATTATAAATTTTTTGTGATTTTGGATTTTAAAAGGAGAAATTTTGGAAAAGAAATCGCCTCGTATGGTGAGTAAAGATGGTAAGTGCACCAAATGCAGTGCTGTTTCAGAAAGCGGCGGCTGTAAATATGCCAATGCAGGGATGGAACTTCCCTGCGGTAAAGAAAATCCTGATCAGGAGATTTATTCCAAATCTGCCTAAAAACGACGAACATTCGAGGCGAAGCAATTCGCCTCTTTTTAATACTTGTCGCGCTAAGCGCGATCAGCTCGACTTGACAAATTGGCAATTTAGGAGTAAGGTAGTATGTTCGCTTTTTGAAAACCTAAAAACCGATGAGAGAGGGTGATTTTCATGCCAAGAAGAGGAAGGCAGCCCTGGAAAAGAGTAAGAGGAAGATGGATTTCCCCCTATCTTTCTTTGGCAAAAAGATTCTGTCCGGAAATTATTTCCAAACCTGGCGACCTATGGCCATTTAAAGAAGTTCTTTTTCGAGTCGCTATTCTGAAGGACAGAAAGTATGTGGAGAGAATTAGGATCACTTATCACTACATTTGGGACGCACCAAGCAAAGAGGAGATAAAAAAGAGACATCCTGAGTGGTCTCATCTTTTAGTTGAAGCTCGTCATCGAGATTTCCAAAATCACATCAGATTTTATGGGCCAGGTGATGTTGAACTGGTCGTAGTTGATCTCTTAAGGGTGCCGAGTCCAGGATCGGTCGACTTAAAGGGCTTGCATCCGGCCGACTTTCGGCCGGTTGTTATCAACTATCGTAATGGCGCTCATAGATCGGGTGTCTTCAAACAATTTAGACGCTTTGAATGGGATAAGCTTGGTAAGCGCCGGATTACTGTGGCTATAAGTGAAAGAGAATGGAAGAGAATGGGTCAAAAACTTACCCTGGTAATTGATAGTTACCATCATTCATTCTCTTCGCCGGAAGAACTCAATGATCCAAAGGTTTTGGCAAAAATTTTCTACTGGCCGAATCCGATTAAGCCAAGACTTAGACACTTTTCAGACCGTCTCTGGGAATATTATAGGGTCGTTCCGAAAAACCGTGGCTATGAGCCTTGGGAGGCAGAGTAGAACTTTTTAACGCTAAGGGCGGAAGATTTTCTTTCGCCCTTTTTTATTTTTATAAATTTTGTTATAATATTTTTATGAATAATTAATTAGGTAAAATACATGCCATCAAAACCAAAAGTAGATCTAGAAAAATGTACTGGTTGCGGAACTTGCGTTGCTCTATGCCCCGATGTTTTTGAAATTAATGAAGACGGGAAGTCAAAGGTAAAAAATGCTGACGCTTGCGAGAACTGTGATTGTCAGGCAGCGGTTGATTCTTGCCCTGAAGAAGCCATAACACTGGAATAAACAAATGAAAATCAGCCGATAAAACGGCTGATTTTTTTACTCTTTTAGCGATAAAGCTTATAATAGTTAAAGGGGGGATTTGTCGCGCTTTATTCATAAACTATAATGGATAGGCAATTAAGACTTACAACTATAATCTTGACAAATCTAGGAATTTATGATAGTATGCGGTGTTAAGATTAAATAAATGAAAAGCTGCAAAAAACAACTTAATAAGTATTTGATTCCGCACCAGGGAAATGATTTTTCGCCTCTTATATTAAGGCATAAATCATTAAAGGTAATTGCGGTCTTTGTTGTTGCTTTAAAAATCGGAATTTCTTTCTTATTGATTTTTGCTCCCGCTCCGGTTACCCCGATAGATATTACCAATCAAAATATTATTAATCTTACCAACCAACAGCGTCTTAACGCCGGATTGCCTCAATTTGAATTGGATAACCAACTTAATCAAGCTGCTTATGCCAAAGCTCAGAATATGCTTTCCGAACAATATTTTGCCCACTACAGTCCTTCTAATATTTCACCCTGGTATTGGTTTAACCAGGCTGGTTATGAATATGCCTATGCCGGAGAAAATTTAGCCATGGATTTTGTCCAGGCAGAAGATGTTTTAGGCGGCTGGATGGCCAGTGATACTCACAGAAGAAACATTCTTAATTCTAATTATGCTGACATAGGAATTGGTATTGTTGAGGGAGACTACAAAGGAGCGAAAACAATAATAATTGTCCAGATGCTTGGTGCCCCCGCTCCGCCCACTACTTTAGCGGTTTCTTCTACGATTGAAGAAGTAGTTGAAAAAAATCCTTCTGAAGAAACAGTGACTGAAGAAATAGTAGAGCAGGAAAATCTCCCTGAAGTTCAAAGCGAGGAAACAGTTATTATTCCCTCAATAGTTGAACCCAATACTTATGATATAGTGGTGAGGGTAGAAGAAAAAGAAGATACAGAAGTTCCGGCTGAAGAAAATAAAGAGACTAAAGTGGCGGTTTTAATCGGCGATAGCTCAAGCGAGCTTAATAAAAGTGGGGATGAATATATTGGTTCTATTAAAGATGAAAGAGAAATTCCTACTCAAAATATTAATGTGGTTATGGAGGATGAAGAAAAAAATGTAGTCACCACTCCTATTGCTAATACAGAATTTTTTAAAACTTCCATTATTAGTCCCCAGACATTTTTTAGCTCTGAAAGATTGATTCAGATTATCCTCTATTCTAAGAATTTTTTCCTGGCTCTCTTTATTTTCTTAAGCCTTGTTCTCGTGCTTAATGTCTTGATTAAAGTGAGAGTCCAGCATAAACCCAATATTATTTATTCTTTATTGGTAATCTATCTTATCGGGGTGATTATTATTGTTTAATTATTGACACTATTTCATTCTTTTGATAACATATAACTCTTAACTAAAATTAATTAATAAGGAAAAAATATGCCAAAAAACGAAAACGACAAGAAAGGCATTCTCAACGCTCCTCCCAAAACTACTTTTGTGATCGGTCTTTTGACCGGAGTGGTGGCTTGTTCTATTCTCGGTGTAATTCTTTCTTTAACCGTAGTTAAATCTATGGTTTCTGAAAGTGATAATACTGATAAAGTAGCTGGGGTTGAGGACCAAGCTGATGCAGCTGCTCCGGCAGAGGAATCTGCCTTAAGTGCCGCAAATATTTCTAAGTATGCCGGTGAAATCAATCTTAATACAGATGATTTTAATGATTGTATGGCTAATTCTGAAAAAGCGACGAAAGTAGCTTCTGACCAGCAAGAAGGAGTTGACTTGGGAGTGAATGGCACACCAGCCACATTTATTAACGGATATTTAATAAGTGGAGCTTTACCTTCAACTGAATTTGATACTATCATTGATGAAATTTTAGCGGGTAAAAGACCCACCTCACAATATGTTAGTGAAGCTGATCCAATTGATTATAAAATCACTGAAGAAGATAGTGTAAAAGGCAATGGCAGTAAACTTACCTTCATTGAATTTTCCGATTTTGAATGCCCGTATTGTACCCGGCACGCGGCTACTATGGAACAGCTTTATGAAAAATACGGGGACCAGGGAAAATTTATTTTCAAACACTTCCCCCTCTCTTTTCATGAAAACGCTCAATTAGCGGCTGAAGCTTCTGAATGTGCGGCTGATCAAGGAAAATTCTGGGAAATGCATAACAAGATGTTTGGACTCTAAAATAACATAGCTTAAATAACAAAAAAACAGGCCATAAAGGGTCTGTTTTTTGTTAAAAGGATTTGGTTTACAAGCCCCTCTTTCGCTGAAGCTACAGAGGGTAAACTCCGCTTTGAAATGGTAATTATTTATAAATAGCTTGTCCGCCGAAGTCTAAAAGACGAAGGCGGAAAGGGGCGAAGGCTTGGTACCAGGGGTGGGATTTGAACCCACGACCCCGGGCTTATGAGTCCCGTGCTCTAACCAACTGAGCTACCCTGGCAGGCTTGTGAGTTTTATATTATTATTGGACTAAATTTGATTGGTTGCGGGGGAGGGATTCGAACCCTCGACCTCCGGATTATGAGCCCGGCGAGCTGCCACTGCTCCACCCCGCGTCGTTGCAAAAAGATAATTATATTTTAAAGCTTGTTTTCAATACTGCCACCCCCGAAGGGGACCCTTTGGGTTGCTCCACCCCGCGTCGTTGCAAAAAGATAATTATATTTTAAAGCTTGTTTTCAATACTGCCACCCCCGAAGGGGACCCTTTGGGTTGCTCCACCTCGCAATAATGTTTTTTAGTATTCTTTTCTTTTCAAGAAATCCTTTCGGTGATTTTAGGTAATATTCTCTTTTATTAGCGGTCGGTTTATCTTTAAATTTTTCAAGGTAGATTAGTTTAAATGGTATTCTATATCTTGTTGATTTCACTTTCCCTCTATTATGTTCTTTTAATCTTCTGTTAATATCAGAAGTAGAGCCAATATAGTGTTTGTTATCTTTTAAACTTTTTAAGATGTAGACATAATACATTTTAATTGTCCGTACTGCCACCCCCGAAGGGGACCCTTTGGGTTGCTCCACCTCGCAATAATGTTTTTTAGTATTCTTTTCTTTTCAAGAAATCCTTTCGGTGATTTTAGGTAATATTCTCTTTTATTAGCGGTCGGTTTATCTTTAAATTTTTCAAGGTAGATTAGTTTAAATGGTATTCTATATCTTGTTGATTTCACTTTCCCTCTATTATGTTCTTTTAATCTTCTGTTAATATCAGAAGTAGAGCCAATATAGTGTTTGTTATCTTTTAAACTTTTTAAGATGTAGACATAATACATTTTAATTGTCCGTACTGCCACCCCCGAAGGGGACCCTTTGGGTTGCTCCACCCCGCGTTGTTTTTTTTCATTACTAAAGATTCTATCAGAAAAATAAAAAAAGGTCAAGGATTACATCTTTTCACATACCCAAACCATTTCTCGGCTTTTATCTTTAAACTTACCGTGTTTAAAATCACCATATAGCTTTAATGCTTTGAAACCGGTTAATTCGAGAAGGTGCTCAAATTCATACCGAAATATATACCTCAATTTCAAATTATATTTTCTTTTGGCCACTAGCAGATTATGTTTATCAACTTCCTCGTGAATAAAGGTTGTTTTTAAAGTTTGAGTGGAAGGAAAGTAAAAATTATTAGCGTATAATTTAATTTTGTTTTTTGTGACAGGATCTTTTACCACCGAAAGAAATTCCATTTTACCATGCTTAGTAACCATTCGCTCATAATTTGGATTAAAGAAATTAAGGATTAATTTACCCTCTTTCTTTAAATGCTTGTTAAA
>CBDUSL010000042.1:0-5383 GCA_965370265.1 uncultured bacterium
GTTAAAGCAATCCCAAAACTGCCTATTTTATTAACCGCGCTGCCATCAAGTCCAATCACATCCGCTCCTAGGACAACTTTATCGATTTTTATCTTATCGCCTGAATGATCACTAATTAAAAAAGCAGCCGCAGAATCACTAACCATAGTAACCTTAATTTTATTTTTTATTAGATTTCTGGCTGTTATTCGGCCCTGAAAAAGAGGCCTGGTCTCGGTATTATATACTTTAAAATTTTTATTTCTCTTTCTGGATTCGATCAATATTTTCTCCACCAGAGAAGAGTGGCAATGCGTAAAAATATTTCCTCTTTTAATTAATTTAGAGCCATTTTTTATAATTTTATTTTCCTGCTCAATGTAAAATTCTCTTATTTCTTTAATTTTTCTTTTTGTATAAGCGGTCAGGCTTATTTTATTTCTTGGAAAGTTTTTTAAAGCTTGATTCAAAAGAAAGTAAAAGTTTTGTAACAAAGGTTCGGTCGGCCTTTGTTTTAAAATACGTTTCTCTATCATATTCAATTTTGAGATCAATTTATTCTTATCCTTAATTGTGTTTGAGGCTAATGCGGCAATATCTAAAGAAGCCATGGCGACACTTGTTGCCCCCTGAATTTTTAAATCTGATATCTGTTTAATTTTTATTTCTATTTTATTCATAAAATTATTATAACATTTTACTGTATTAAAAAAAAGACCTTATTTGAGTCTTTTTAGCTTCTTTATAATATATTGCGTCTATGAGCGATCCAAATAATAAGTGAAATAAACAGAAGCAAAACAATAAAGAAGGTCCAAATAACAATCGGCCTTTCCGCGAAAGGAAGGCCAACTATATTCATACCATAAATACTGGCCACTAAAGTTAATGGAAGCAAAGCCACAGAAATAACGGTTAAAATCTTCATAACTTCGTTAGTTCTTTGAGAAATAAGAGACTCATGAGTTTGGCCCAGACCTTCAATGATTTCTTTATAATTGTCCAAATTACTTTTTGTCCGCTCTAATAAATCCTGAATATCATCAAAATAATCATTGATTCCCTTGGGGGTATAATTATTTTTTAAAGCAATAAGCTTATCAAATATCTGAACCTGTGGTTCGATCATTTTTCTGTAATTTAAAATATTTCTTCTGATAAAAGCTATTTTTTGGGCCGATCCTCTTTCTTGTTCATTAAATATTTGCTCTTCAATGGTATTTAAATTCCGGTTAATTATGTCAATAATTGGCTGCGAAGTTTGATAAAGTTTATCCAAAATATTATAAAAAAGATGAAATGGATTATCTCTTGACGAACTCAACTTTGTTTTTCCAGCCGAAAAATCATTAAAATAATCATGCAGAGCATCAATTCTTCCTTTTTTTACGGTAACAATATAATCCTTAGCAATAAAAAAATGAACTTCACGAAAGTTCACTTTGTGATTATCTTTAATATAATAAGGAAAATGGATAACCACAAAAACATAATCATCATAAATATCAATCTTAGGCCGTTGACTGATACTCTGGCAATCCTCTAAATCCAAAGGGTGAAAATTAAAATTATCCTCAAGAAATTTAATATCTTTAGGTCTAAGATTATCAATATTTATCCATTCAAATTTTTTGGTTTTGTATTTTGAAATCGGCATACTTTTTACTTTATCAAAATAAAGAATACCATATATTTAATTATTGCTCAACTACTCCCCTATTTCCAAACGAGGGATTATATCAATAGGAGGCTCTTCATATGGATGTGCTTTTTTTATGGCCATAACGACGGCTTTTAATTTACCCTTATGACAAAGCATTTCTATAGTTTCTTCCTCAACTTCCTCTGGTTCATCTATTTTACCAATTGCGGGTTTAGCCCCCTTTTTCGGGGTAAAGCGCCCGATAGAGGAGCTTGAGCCGCTACAATTGATGTAATTACCCTGTTGGCCAGCTCCCGCTTGTCCCATCGCTTGGCGGACTTTATCGGCCGCCTTTTTTGGAACCGCAGTTTTTATTATTACGTAATTTGAATCTTTAATCATTTTATTGAATATATTTTTGAAGTCTTTTATTTTTTGGGATCTGTTTTATTAAAATAAACAAAGCAATACTGACTATGGCAATCAAAATAATAAACCAAACCGGATTAAGCTGTTTACCGGTAGAACCCAGAACTACAGAAGTAATAATACTGGGGGTTCTTCCCATGAAAGCAACCAAGATGAGTTTCCACAGAGGAATTTTGGTTAGCCCAGCCCCAAAGCAAAGAATGTCATCAGGAAGCCCGGGGATCAAAAATAAAACAAAGAAAAAAAGAAGACTCCGGTGTCCGGCCCATTTATTCAATTTTTCCATTTTTTTATGGGAAAAAAAATGTTCCAGAATAGGACGGCCGAAAATCCTAGCCAAGGACATAGCTACTACTGTACCAAGAAATATACCAGTTAAAGAAATTAAAGACCCTCTAAATGCGCCAAAAATATAGCCGTTAGCCAAATCAATCGCCTGGCCCGGAAGTGGGGCGGCTACCACCTGAAATACATGGTAAATAATAATAAAAGCCGGGCCTAAATTGCCAAAAGAAAGTATCTTCTCTCTTAAGGCTGATTGTGAAGTAAATAACTCTCTCAAGTTATCATTGGCATATACCAAAAACCAGATACCAATTATTATTAATAGTATAGAAACAGCAATCCAAAAAGCTCTTAAATGGTAAATTCTTTTTGGTTGGTTTGTGTCATTCATTACTGTTATTGTATCAAAAAAACGCCTACAAGGCGATAACTGGCTACGGGACCAGGATTCTCCGCCAGAGGCGGATCAGCCTTCGGCTGAGAACCTAAACAATTCCTATCCTATATGTCCAAAACTGCGGGACCAGGATTCTCCGCCAGAGGCGGATCAGCCTTCGGCTGAGAACCTAAACAATTCCTATCCTATATGTCCAAAACTGCGGGACCAGGATTCGAACCTGGATAGCAGGCTTCAAAGGCCTGAGTCCTACCATTAGACGATCCCGCAATGAATTTAAAAATAACTAAACTCTGAGATACCTTCTAATAGCGACTATAGAACTTATAACACAGAGAGTAACAGAAACAATAATCATGGAGGCAAACACCAATAAAAAATTCTGATTAAAGTATTCTACCACATTAAGCTCATACCCCGCAAAAAAATTGTTTAAAAATGGAGCGATAGTGTTTATTAACGAATAGATTAAAACAACACAAAAAATACTGGCAATTAAAGCGTAGATCACACTATTTATTATAAAAGGAGCTCTAACAAAACGGTTAGAGGCGCCAACCAGCTTCATTATAATAATTTCTTCACGATATGAATGAATGGTAATTCTGATGGTGTTAAATATCACTAAAAAAGATATCGTGGCAAAAATAATACTTAAAACCAATCCAAATTGATTGATATTAGTGGTAATATTAGAAAGTATGGCAATAATACTTTTATTAGATTCAAAATCTTCGTCGTTGTCCTGAATAATTTCCTGATAGGCATTTTCCTGCACAATGTTAGTTACTGAATCATAATCATCCAAGTTATAAGCTTTAACCACTAAAACTGCCCCCAAAGGATTATCATCCAAAGAATCAAGAGCTTCAATTATGGTTTCATTATTTTTATGTTTATCTCTAAAGTCAGAAAGAGCCTGTTGAGGAGAAACATATTCAACCATTTTTACTTCCATAAGATTTTCAAGTCTTTCCTGTAACTGAACTATCTCTGTTAAATCCGCTTTAGTAGTAAAATAAATACTAAAATCGACTTTATTTTCCACTGAATCCATCGTCTTATCAGCGACTACTTTAACGGTTACAATCAAAGAAATCAGGAAAAGAGTAAGAATCAAAATCAAGACAGTAACCAAAGAAAGCCAGCGATTCCGCCAAAAATTCTGCCAGCCAAATTTTAGAGCCCGAGTAAAATTTACCGCAAACATAATTATAAAATATACTTCCCACCCTCTTTGTCAGAGATAACCTCTCCCTGATCAAGGGCAATAACTCTTTTTCGAAGATAATTAACAATTTCGCGGTTATGTGTTACCAAAACAACGGTTGTCCCGAATTCATTTATTTTTTTAAGTAAAGTGATTATTTCGTGGGCGTTTATTGAGTCTAGATTTCCCGTCGGCTCATCTGCCAGAAGTATTTTAGGGCGATGGGCAAGAGCTCTGGCAATCGCCACCCTCTGCTGCTCCCCGCCTGATATTTCCTGAGAAAATCTGTTTTTTTTATTTTCCAGGCCAACTATTTTTAAAACCTGGGGAACTATTTCATTTATTTTTTTACTTTCCTCACCGCAAACTTCCAGGGCAAAAGCAACATTTTCATAGACTGTTTTTTTAGGCAAAAGCTTAAAATCCTGAAAAACAATTCCAATCTGTCTTCGCAAAGTAGGAATTTCACTTTGCTTGATGTTAGAAATATCCCAACCGCCAATAATAACTTTTCCCCTGGTCGGTCTAAGTTCAGCAATAACCAGTTTTACAAAAGTGCTTTTTCCGGTTCCGGACTGGCCAACCACAGAAACAAACTCCCCCGGCCTAATATGAAGATTAACGTTTTTTAAACCGACCGTGTTGGGTTGATATATTTTACTGAGATTTACAAGCTTAATCATTTTTATTGAAATACCTCCTGGCCATAAGTAATAAGATTTTTCATATCACTAGCTCGGTTATAAACCGAAGTGCTTCCGAGAACAACGGCTACATATTCTCGGCCGGAAGAATGACGAATTTTAGTAGCCAGGCAATAACCGGCTTCGTTAATAAAGCCTGTTTTAGCCCCCACAATTGGCTGACCAACCAGTAAATCAGTGTATAAATATAAAGGATTCCGAATCGTACTGTATTCATCTTTATTGCTACTATAATCAAAAAAATGGTAGGTATAATTTGCTTGAGTAGAAGCCTGCCTTACGCTCGGCCGATTCATAATATAATTTATTAGCAAAGCGATATCAGTGGTAGTTGATTTATTGCCCACCGCTAAACCGGTCGGATCAGCAAAAGTGGTACTCATCATATCTAGTTTTCTCGCCTTTTCATTCATTTTAGCAATAAACTGGTCATTGCTCATGCCCGTGGATCGGACTAAGGCAAAAGCTGCGTTATTGGCTGAACCGGTTATCATCGCGTTAAAAAGATCTTTCACCGTTATCTGATCTCCAGTTTGCACTTTAATTGCGACGCCTGGTTCAGGCTGAGGAGTGTCAGAATCCTGTATGGTAATTACTTCATCAAAATCGGGGTTAGTTTCTAAAAACACTACCGTGGTCATCATTTTACTAATACTGGCAATACTTCTCTGCCTATGTGAATTCTTTTCATATATTACCTGCCGGTTATCAGCGTCATAAATCATCGCTACCGGAGC
>CBDUSL010000043.1:0-5342 GCA_965370265.1 uncultured bacterium
GGAAGGCCAATATCTAAGGCAAGCAATTTAGTAACGCCTGAAATAATATTTAACAAAGCAACGATAAAAAGAGAAATACTCGCAAAACGCATTAAAAAGATCTTGTTTAAAACCGGCTTTTGCTTGCTGCCAAAAGAAGTGTAAAAAACAAGGACATAAACAAAAAGAATCGGCAGCCAAATGTAAAAAATTGGGAGAATAAAGGGATATTGTTCAAACATAATTTTTTTATTATTATTCTATTAATTTACCAGTTACGTATATTCTCTTGCTGGTCGTTACGGGCGACTAGCTTTATAGCTTCCTATCCGACGGCCCTTTTTATCATAAAATCAATATTCTGATTGGCATTTTTTATTTTAATTTCAATGGCAGGATTCTTTTGGCACCAAACCCTGAATACTTCGTCAATAAAAGCCTGACCTACAGTTTTCACGTTTTTAAAATCCAAAAGTATAGTTTTAAATTTATCCAATCCTATAAGCAATCTTCTTGCTTGTGAGCGGGAGATATAGCCTGTGTCCATCTCAAATAATTTTATACCAACCTTTGTTTTTGAAAAAATGAATGAATCATCGCTGTATTTGCGAAAAATTTCATTTAGATTCTTATTTGATTTGATATTCAGGGAAAAATTTACTTCAGTACCGATAAAACTACCCTTAATATCACCTATAAAAACATCGCCCACAAGATTATTAAAAATCAGCTTCTTATCTTCACTTTTAAAAATAAGAATGTCAGCCACTTTTGAGGTAAAGAACACCCCCTCGCCCGAGTGTTCTTTCGGAGCCGTGGTCTGCTTTCCCTTGAGTAAATTCTCAATGGCTTCTAAATTGTTTTTTAAGTTTGCTTTTTTTCGCAGGCTGGCAAAAATCCCTATTCCCCGGTCAACGATCCTAAAACCGATATTTCCCTTTTCTCTTTTAATAATAACCTTAATATCAGACGACTTTGAGTGCTCAATGGCATTGTTCAGCATTTCGGTAAAAGAGTAATCCATCAAGTCGGCGATGCTCTTTTTTAATCCCTGCCAAATCCCTGTTTCTCTCTTTAATCTTGACAAAACTAAATCCTCGTCAAGTTTTACATTTTTTAAAAATAAATGCTTCGACAAAATACTTTTTTTGGCCTCGCCCACCTTTTTTTCATCTGCCAGAACATAACGAGCTTGATTAGCCTTTCCGATTAAAACAATCCTACCCCCATCTCTTAATTTCTGAAAAAAACGATTAACATAGGCGCGTGTAAATCCCGTTTTTTTAATAATATCTGCCGACCTGACTTCTCCATTTTTTTTAATCTTTTTTTCTATTAATTTTTCTAAATCCATTAACTTAAACTTATTATTTGTATACAACTTTATTATATATCATAAAACAAAAGTTGTCAACAAGTTGTCAACACTTTCGAATTTAGAATTTAAAAACTTACTAAAGAACCTGTTTAAAACCATACCAGCCGCCACACATTACAACCAACACCCTGCCAACCTACTCTTGCACCATCACACCTGTTACGTATATTCTCTTACTGACCGTACCGGGCGGCCAGCAAGTGACTAAAGTGATTAAACCCTCGCCCTTATCGGTCCTGACAATATCATTAGCATTCGCATCAATAATGGTCGGTTCTTCGGTAATCTTATATTTAATTTGCTCGCTGTTTTCATCCAGCAAAATAATTTCATCATCTATTTTTAGCCGGTCAAAATTAACAAATACCCGGGCATATTCGGCCATAGGATGAATGGAAGAAGAATGACCGAAAAAAGAAATATTTTCTTTTAATACATTCTGAACGCCGTTCGGATAATAAACCACCCCCAAGTCAAGATTGTCTTCCACAAAATCATTGATATCCTGTTCAGAGCCTTCCTCCGGGAAAACCAAAACCGCGTCGATGCCCAAAGCGGGAATGAGTATTCTAGAAAGTGTTTCCGGTAAGACTTTTTTTTCTACAACAACTGAATTGGTATTCGGAACATTAATTGTGGCTGGAGAAGAAATATAGCGGTCATTAATAATCGGCCAGTAGAAATAAAAAAATAAAAATAAAATAACGCTGATTATAATAATCAGCAAACTAAGGCTTAATATTTTTTGTCTTTTTCTCATTATAAAAATTCTTTTAATACTTTAAAGTCTTCAGCCAGGTCATTATACTTGGTTCTGTTGTATGTGGCAACGGCCGGATGAAAAAGAGGGATCAGCTTAAAATCCCTTCCCGGTACATTAAAAATTTTGGCCCGCATTTTTGAAATCCCCTGAACAACATCTTCCATTTCGTATTTATGAAAAAGATAACGCATGGAAAAGTTGCCCAAACAAGCCAGGGCTTTGGGCTGGATAATATCTATCTGGTCATCTAAATATATGGTGCAGGATTCTATTTCATCCATTTCCGGATTACGGTTGCCTGGCGGCCGGCACTTCAAAATATTGCATATATAAATATCCTCTCTTTTTGCACCTATAGACTCCAAAAGCTCATCAAGAATTTTGCCGGCCGCCCCGCAAAAAGGAATGCCGGTTTTATCTTCATTTGCCCCTGGCGCTTCGCCCACAAACATAATCTTGGCCTCATGGCTCCCCTGCCCGATAACCGGAAGAGTGCGGGTTTTATAAAGCTCGCACCTATTACAGGCGATGACCTCTTCTTTTACTTGTTTCATTTGATTAGTTTTTAACATAGATAAATTATACTAAAAAATAGCAGATACTAAAAGTTTCTAAGTACTGGGGCCTGGGGGCAGAAGGTTTTGTTCTTTCTGTCCTGCCCTGAGCATAGCCGAAGGGTATCAGAAAGAACGAATATATTTTGACAAAAATTTCAATCAATGATTAAATAAATAACCGTACATTCAAAGGAGGAAAGAATGGTGGTTATCGTAAGAGAAGAAAAAGGAGGAGCTGAGAATTACAATCATGTAATTTTCTTTCTCCGAGTAGGAGAAGAGCTTCAGGGTCTGCCGGTAGAACTGGTAAAAAAGGGATTTCCCGAAATTACCAATCTGGGAACAACGCATGTTAACCTGGTTATCAGCCGGGAAATAGAAGGCATTCGTTACCACGCCTTTGTGGTTAGCAGCGATCATCCTCAGGGTCATGAGAATTCACCGACCTTTCTCAGAGAATGCCTGGCCAGAATGGAAATGCACCAACTCCTGTCTTCTGACAAAAAAGCAGCTATTGCCGTTAATACCGGAATGATAGACCTACCGGGTTTTGCTGAGCATGGAGGCAACCGCAAGAAATTCTTGCAAGTTTTCCAAGAATCAAAAAGGATGTTCCACCTCTTTTAAATTAATCCAAAAGGATCATCCCCTGCCTAGGTGGGGGATTTTTTATTAATTAAGATTATATTAAAAAAACCTTAATTCTGTAAAAATTTAATAAGCAGAAACTAATCTTTATTTTTTCCGCACATTATTGCGGTCCACTTCTTTAAGAATCTGCTTACGAAGACGGACATGATTTGGTGTGATTTCTAAAAATTCATCCCCACTCATAAATTCAAGACCGCGTTCAATAAGTAATTTAATGGGCGTAACAAGATTTATCGCTTCGTCACTACTTGCGGCGCGCATGTTGGTGAGATTTTTGCCTTTAATAGGATTCACGGTCATTTCATCCCCTTTGGCCGTATTACCAATAACCATGCCCTCATAAACTTTTGTATTAGGTTCAATGTAAAGCTGACCACGATTTTGTAAATTAAATAAAGCGTACCCCAAAGCCTTGCCCGATGTCATAGAAACCATAGAACCAACCTTCCGGGATTTAATTTCTCCGGCGTACTCATGAAAACCAAAATTCTCAGAAGACATAGTTCCCTCTCCCCTGGTATCAATAATAAATATCCCTCTATATCCAAGTAAACCGCGAGTTGGAATCTCAAAAGTTAGCCTTGTATCATCAGCTGTTTGTAAATTCGTCATTACTCCTTTGCGGCGCTGGAGCTTTTCAATTACCGCCCCAGACATTTCATTTGGAACATCAATGGTAACCAGCTCAAACGGCTCCAGGCGTCTACCATTTTCTTCTTTAAAGATTACATGCGGTTGGGATACTTGCATTTCATATCCTTCCCGGCGCATTTGTTCAAACAAAATAGCTAAATGCATTTCTCCGCGTCCAAATATTTTATAATATTCTTTGTTTGAAAAATCAATCTTAAGCCCCACATTTATTTCAAGCT
Source organism: uncultured bacterium (assembly GCA_965370265.1). Classification (GTDB taxonomy): domain Bacteria; phylum Patescibacteriota; class Patescibacteriia; order JAXHNJ01; family JAXHNJ01; genus CBDUSL01. The sequence goes on from CBDUSL010000043.1 coordinate 4,201, forward strand.
CTTTTTTTAAGCGCTCCTTAATCTGGCTATTGGTTACTCGAGTGCCGTCTTTACCGGAAAAAGGAGAATTATTCACCATTAAATGGATGGAGACAGTCGGTTCATCCACGTGAATAGCCGGCAGTGGTTCTTGGTTCTTGTTATGGCAAACTGTTTCGCCAATATCTATATCTTCTATTCCAGCAATCATTATAATGTCCCCCGCCTCGGCTTTTTGGACTTCTTTTCGATCAAATCCTTGGAAAGTATATATTTTAGAAATTTTAGCTGTCCGAGATTCACCGGTAGGTTTTTTAACTATTACGCGCTCGCCCTTTATAATTACTCCTTCATGTATCCGCCCTATACCCATTCGCCCAAGATAATCATCATAAGCCAAATTAAACGGCTGCAGGCGAAGGGGTGCTTTTATTTCATGGGACGCCAGGGGGACTTTTTCCAAAATCATATCCAAAAGCGGATTTAAATCTTTAGATTCATCACTGAGTTTATTTTTGGCGATACCTTGTGAGGCAATAGCGTATACATGCGGAAAATCCAGTTGTTCATCATTTGCCCCTAGATCCATGAATAATTCCAGCACCATTTCTTCTACTTCGGCTACTCGAGCCGCTTGTTTATCTATCTTGTTTATCACTACGACTGGTTTAAGGCCTAGCTCAAGAGATTTTTTTAATACATACCGCGTTTGAGGCATAGGCCCTTCCTGTGCATCCACTACCAATAGCACGGAATCAATAGAGCGCAAAACACGCTCAACTTCTGAACCAAAGTCTGTATGCCCGGGCGTATCAACAATATTAATCTTAGTACCCTTATAAAATAGGGCTGTATTTTTAGCGTATATGGTAATACCACGCTCTTTTTCAAGGGCATTAGAGTCCATTGAAAGGGTTTCATCCGACATGCCCGTTTGGCGAAGCAAAGTATCCGTTAATGTTGTTTTGCCGTGGTCCACGTGGGAAATAATAGCAATATTTCGAATATCCATAATTATTTTAAAACCGGCTACTTGTGAGAGCCGGCCATTTCCTTCTCTTTATAAGTTATTTAAGAATTATACAGGAAAACGGACACATGTCAACCTGGTTATCGGCCGGGAAATAGAAGGCATTCGTTACCGCGCCTTTGTGGTTAGTAGT
>CBDUSL010000044.1:0-5301 GCA_965370265.1 uncultured bacterium
GTCGCTCGTTTTTTCCTTATTCCCAAAAACCCTTTCATTCCCGTTTCTCTCTCGTTACTTTTCTGGCTAGGCTACCTCCTTTTGGTAGAATTAGATGGATTTATTATTAGTAGAATTCCGGATATTTGGGGAACAGTATTCCGGATCGCGGTCTTTATTATCTGGCTTTGTGTCCTCTATATAATCTACCGAATTTCGGCTTTTAACCCGTATGTCCGGGAAAACAAACTAAACCGCAAAATGGTTGCATTCTGTTTCTTTGCTCAGATAATTACTGTCAGTATTTTTTTGGGCCATCTTAAACAAGGTTTATAAATCAAAATCACGCCCGGCGACACCGCTGGGCTTTTTTATTTATTGTAGGTTGACAAAATAGTGAATAGGTGATAATTTATCCTATACGTTTGCAATATCTTAAAACTAGCTCAGGAGGTAAGAAATGGATTGGCAGGAATGGTCAGAACTCCTCTCAGAAGTGATTGAAAAAATCATGGCTCAATATCAGCCGGATATTCTGATACCGGCCATGAATGGAGGCTTGGTCCCAGCCGGAATTATCGCGGCAAGACTTAACATCAAGGACGTTCGGCCAGTAAGTATTGGTCGGAAAGGAGAAGATAGGTATTTTATCTATCCTGATATGGGTTATGTACGTGATATTACCGACAAAAGGATTCTTATCGTTGAAGACGACGTCCCCACGGGAAAAAGTATCAGAATGCTGAAAGCCCACCTTTTTATACGACAGGCAAAAGCAGTAAAGGTAGCTTGTGTTTTTAAAGCAACCGGCCTTAAAGACATTGATTTCTTTGCCAGAGAAATGCCGGCCGCATCTTTTCCCGAATATCCCTGGAAAATAACCAACCTGGGAGACAGAAAATAAGTCTCCATTGTACATCACTATTTCAAGCGCGTAACGGGCCATCCCCTCTTCGCGCTTTTTTCTTTATTTAAAAACAGGCCGAAAGGCCTGGTTTTATATTAGTAATATATTTAATAGATCTACTTAGTATAATGCCTCCTTCATAACTCATTATAATGAAAGAGGCACAAACTAGAGATAATTAAGTATATATTTAGTTGTCTAAATTACAATTACCATCTCCGGAACCACCGCCACCTTTTTGGCCAAAACCTAATCCACCAGTGTGGGGACCTTTGCCTTCGGCTATCATGGCTTCACGGGTTGCTACTCGTTCGGAAATTTCTTCCTCACTTAAGCCGCGTTCCTGCCATCTTTCAATCGCTTTGGCGCTCATTTGAACATGCATTTCGTCTATATCAACTCCCTGTTGAAGGGCAATTTCCTCGAAATCCATGGTCTCACGAGCGGCAGTTAGATCTTCTACGGTCATCCCGAATACCTCGGCTTTTGTCTCCATCATACGATCAGAGCCAGATCCGTTTCCGCTGGCCGCTAGAGCAACAGAGCCCCCGATGAGAGTAAAGGCAATAACACCTATAATAGCACCGTACTTAAATTTTTTCATATTGGTTACCTGTTTTAATTAGTTAATTAATTATTAAACATTCGACCTTGCCCTTATACTACATACGGGCTAGTCATATTATTTCATAAAGACGCTTTTTTTATAAAAAATAGGCTGAAGCCTTAGCCGAGGCTTGACAAAAAGTTAAATCTGTGATAATTTAGTCAGTTAATTCAGAATGTACGTTTAGCTCTTTCAAAGGAAAAAATATGTTTGAAAAATTCTCAGACTCTAAAGAAACTCTCGGAGAAATTTACGCCAAGGTTAAACCGGAAGACATCATCTCGGAAGTGGAATGGGCCCTGAAACCGGAAATCAACGACGGACGCTTTCATCCCCCTAAGGGACAGGACAAAATCAGCTACTGGCTATCCGAGGAAGTATTCAATTACGCCCTTACCTTCATTACTTTGAAAATCATGGCCCTTCGCAGCTTAGCGACAGAAGATCGTCTGGCTAAAAACGACTCTCGAAGAGCCAGACTCAATATCACCCTCGGTGTATTCATGATTCTTCACAACGAAATGGAATTGAACTGAAAACATTTGTCACGCACTTTTCAAGCCCGGCGACTCCGCTGGGCCTTTTTTATTCATTGTAGTTTGACAAAATACCTAAAATAAACGAAAATGCACTTATATTACAAACTTTAATTATTAGGTAATCAAGTCTTTATAAATCTTCGGCAAAATATTTAATTCTACAAACTATGACATTAATAATCACTCATGATGGAAAGAAAGCAGAAAAAGTTGACCCTTCGTCATTCCCACAAGAAGACTCTCTTCAAGAATACATTTTAAAAAATCCGGAAATCATTCCAATATATGATATTCGAGATGATATTAAATTACTAATATTGGCTCGAGAGTTTGGCACAGCTAGTGGACCAATTGATGCCGTCGGCATCGATAATACCGGTGAAATTTACCTAATCGAAACTAAACTGTATAAAAACCCCGACAAACGCCATGTAGTCGCCCAAGTTTTAGATTATGGCGCGGCGTTATGGCATAACACTCGAGATGCCAATCAATTCCTACAACAAATAAACACCTATCTTACTAAGATAAAACAACCTGACTTACCAGCACGAGCGCAGGAGTTCTTCGGACTGACTGATGAAGGGCGAGATCAGTTACTTCAGCAAGTGCAACGTAATTTTCAAGACGGAAGCTTTAAATTTGTGGTGCTTATGGATACGTTACACGAACAGCTAAAAAGTCTTATCCTGTACTTAAATCAAAACAGCCAATTTGATATCTATGCAGTTGAACTAAAGTATTACAAACATGAAGCGTATGAAATAGTTATTCCAAGATTGTTTGGTAGTGAAGTCAAAAAAGACCTAACATCAAAAACCAAACCAGGATTACCAGCGGACAAGGATTTTATAAGCGCCTACGCTGAAGTGAATCAACAAAAAAAAGCCCAAGAATACTTAGACCTCTTTCGTGACATCAGTGAAGGAAGATTTACCGCCACTGGAGTATTCGCACACAAAACGCCGAAAACCTGCACTATCACCGTGGAACATGATCAAGGTAAAACTACTTTTTCACTATGGATTAATCCGGCGTTTGAAGGAGGCGGAATAGATGTATGGGCATACGGAAGTAATGCTTGGAAAAAATCACAACAGCTAATTTCTGAAATTATTCCTGATCCAGAGCGACCAAACGACCTTGCTAACAAATTGTCTGCAAGACTTGGCAAGTGGGAATTAAAACATTTTTCACGCGATAAAATTGATAAACTTATTTATGAATTAACTAAACGATAGAACTTACAAAAGTGGGTCTGTAAATACAGCAATTTTCGAATTACAAATAAATGCTTTGTTTTTAAAAATAGGCTTATTGGGCCTACTTTTTTATCAAAATAATGAATAACCTCTTAACTTAAACTAAGGCCATATTGTTTTAATGCCCTTCTTATCTGCTTATAGTCCGAAAAAGCCATTCCCACTAAGCGCCAAAATTTTGTCGAATGATTAAATTCTTTTAAATGGCAGAGTTCATGGAAAATAATATAATCAGCGTATCTGGCCGGTAAAAATACAATTTTATAATTAAAGCTTAAGTTCCCTTTTCTTGAGCAACTCCCCCACCGGGTTTTCTGATTCCTAATTGAAATTTTGCGGGGATTGAATTTATATATTTTATCAAAAAAATTAACTCGCTCTTGAACCTGTTTTCGAGCGATTTCCTTGTGAGTTATGTAATCACCTTTCGTATATTGGGTAAAGGCCCGTTTTTTAATTTTTTTAACAAATTCAACTTTTTTTTGAATCCAATCACGTTTTTCTTGGACAAGCTTATCAACTTTTTTCTCGTTAAATTTATGGGGGATAGTAATGACCACCCTGCCATCGTGGTAAACGGTTAATCGCATTCTTTTGGCTCGTTTACTCCGGCGTAGAGTGTAAATAATTTCAGGCATATTAAATCTTTTCATTCTTCTGAGACAACTCCGCTAACTCTTTGTCTAAGGCCACCGCTTGGTCACTAACCGCAAAAGCCATCTCATTAACGCCGATTAGTTTTAAACCACTAAGCTTTCTTAAACGGGAGAGAGCCACGTAGCCCATTCCGGGCGTAAATGACTTACTAAGGTCAATTTCCGCTAAATCCAGAGTCATTCCTTGGCATTTATGGATAGTAATCGCCCAAGCCAGGCGCAAAGGAATCTGGTTTATTTGGGCCAGTGTCTCGTCATCTTCTTCCACTATCCAACGAGTTGGCTTAGCCACCACTCTTTGCCCAGCGACCGTTTTTACAATGGGGAAATTATCCCCGTCAAAATCTATCACCTGGCCCAGGGTGCCATTCACATAACCTTTTTCCAGATTATTTTTGACAAACATTACGACGGCGCCCCTTTTTAAAATTAGGTATTCCGGCGATAAACAATTCTTTTTTAAACTTTTTATAAATTTCCTATCCCCCGATTCCGTCATTTGATAGCCATAGGCTTTTTTCTTGATTAATCTTAGTTCACTGTTATTCTGGGTATCCACGTCAAAGTTGTGAGTGTAAAGTTTAGTTGGTTTAATTTTGCCGGGAATATTTTTATTTAGCCGGCCAAGAACCACATTTTTGGTAGTTTTAGAAACTTTATTAGAACGCATATCATTTAAAAATTTATGGTATTTTTTGTCGGCTTGCCGGTGTTGCTCGGTTAAATAACAAACTTTTAAATCCATGTTCTCCCAAATGGCGGAATAATTAATAAAGTTCCCTGAACCCTTCTGATCATTAATTGGTGGCAATTGAAAAAAATCTCCACTCAGAACAATTTGAATCCCGCCAAATGGTTTAGTATTTCTTTTGATCGCCTTACAAACAGTGTCAATTACGTCTAAGTGATAATCATTGATCATAGAAACTTCATCAATAATTAATGTTTTGGTTTGCCTAACATTAACTCTGATTTTTTTATTACGAATAATTTTTTTAATTACTTTTTGGGGGAAGGTATGATTAATCCCCAGACCAGCCCAAGAATGAATTGTCCGCCCATTAATATGGGTAGAGGCAATACCTGTAGAGGCCGTAATAGCGGTGTTTATTTCTTTCTTTCTTTGGTGAGAAATAAATTTATTCAAAACAAAAGTTTTTCCACTGCCGGCCGCTCCGGTCAGAAGAACATTATTTCCTTTTTTTAAAATCTCAAGCGCTTTTTTTTGTTTCAAGGTTTTATTATTTTTAAGTTTATTATTTAATTTACCTTTAAACCCAAAAATAATCAAATAAAAAAGGAGCCATTTCCACTTTCGCCACAAGGGCTACAGCGGACAAGTCGGCTCCTT
>CBDUSL010000045.1:0-5024 GCA_965370265.1 uncultured bacterium
GACAATCGTTTCTCAGTGTTTACGATACGAAAGTTAAAGCGGGATTGCCAAAATTCACCGATATGAATTTCCCGCGAAAAATTTCCTTTAATAGATTGCAAAAGATTTGAAATGGTATAATCGTGCAGGCTAGAAAGCCTGCGCTGGGCGCCAGCGGAAGATTTAACATAAGAAAAATCATAATCATCACACTCCCAGCGCACCTTTTCTAAGGTGCGCGGGTAATCTGCGCTGACATTTTTTTGGGCCAACAAATGCAAATGATCAGGTAATATACAAAAGGAGACCAAATTATAATGTTTTATCTTACATGCTTTAACAACAGTTCTATACAGTAATAATGCGTATTTTTCGTTCTCAAAAAACCAAATTCGGCATTTGGTATTCGTGGTAATAAAATACGGATATATGGTTTGATATACCCTTCTTTGAGTCATAAAAAAGCGGCCCTTTTAAAAGCCACCAATTGTATCCTTATTTTATCTAAATCTTACAACCATGTCAAATCTAGTGCCTGCCCGCCGAGGCCCTGAGCCTCGAGCCTGTCCTGAGCGGCGGCGAAGGGAAGGGCGAAGGCGGGTCAAACTATTCGACCGTAACGCTTTTCGCTAAATTTCTCGGCTGGTCAACATGACAACCCCGAAGAACCGCTAAATGATAGGCTAAAAGCTGGAGAGGAATAACGGAAAGAAGAGGAACCAGCATTTCTTCTGTTTTTGGAATATAAATAACATGATCAGCTATTTTTTCTATTTCTTTGTCTCCTTCTGTTGCCACGCAAATCACAATTCCCTTTCTGGCTTTTACTTCCTCAATATTACTCATAATTTTTTCATAAATCGTAGAATTACCGGTAGCAATAAAAACGACCGGCATTTTTTCGTCTATCAAAGCAATGGGGCCATGTTTCATTTCAGCGGCCGGGTAACCCTCTGCGTGAATATAGGAAATTTCCTTAAGTTTAAGAGCTCCTTCAAGGGCGACCGGAAAATTATAGCCGCGTCCAAGATAAAGAAAATTATTTGTATTAACAAATTTTTCAACCAGTCGTTTTATTTCCTCGCTTTTTTTTAATATCTTTTTGACCTGTTCCGGAATTTTTTCCAGAGCTTTAAGCAAAATTTTGTCTCTTTTTTCACTGGCCTTACCGAGTAATCCTGATAGATAAACAGATAAAAGATAAAAAGCGGTTATCTGGGAAGTAAAGGCCTTAGTCGAAGCGACTCCAATTTCCGGTCCAGCGTGAATATAAATCCCGCCATCTGTTTCCCGGGCAATAGTGGAACCAACGGCATTTACTATTCCCATAACTTTAGCTCCTCTCTTTTTGGCCTCTCTAAGAGCGGCTAGAGTATCAGCTGTTTCGCCGGACTGGCTTATTACTATTACCAGGATTTTTTTATCAACAACTGGGTGGCGATACCTAAATTCGGAAGCGTATTCCACTTCCACCGGCAGACCGGTTAATTCTTCAATAATATATTCAGCGACCAGCCCAGCGTGCCAAGAAGTGCCGCAAGCGGTAATAATAATCCGATTTATACCGGTTAAATATTCATTCAACCGCATTATTCCTCCCAGTTTTACTATTCCGTGTTTAGCGTTTAATCTTCCTCGAAAAGCATTGGTGATTGTCTCCGGTTGTTCAAAAATTTCTTTGAGCATATAGTGGGAAAAATCAGCCTTTTCCAGCTTCGCTAAATCCCATTTTATTTCTTCAACTTTTTTATTGATTTCTGTATTTTTTATAGTCAAAGTCCGGCATCCTTCTTGAGTAAGAACAACCATTTCTTTATCATCCAAATAAATCACTTTTTTGGTATGATTTAAAAGAGGGGCAACATCAGAGGCAACAAAATATTCATCTTCACCTAAACCAACTACCAATGGGCTTCCGTTGCGAGCGGCCACTATTTTGCCGGGCTCTTCCTTGGCAACAACGGCAATAGCGTAGGCGCCTTCAACTTGATGAAGAGCTTTTTGGACCGCTTTTTCTAAGTTACCTTCATAATATTTCTCAATTAAATGGACAATTACTTCCGTATCAGTTTCCGAAATAAATTTATGGCCCTCCCTTTTCAGTAATTCTTTAAGAGTATTATAATTTTCTATAATCCCATTATGAGCTAGGGCAATTTTTTTATGGCAGTCAAAATGAGGGTGAGCATTTTTCTCGCTAGGTTCACCATGCGTAGCCCAGCGTGTATGGGCAATGCCCACGGAGCTGGCAAAAGAATCTTTTTTAAGTTTTTTTTCAAATTCCAATATCTTTCCTTTTGCCTTCTTGATATCCAGTTTACCGTTTGAAACTAAAGCAACCCCGGCTGAATCGTAACCGCGGTATTCCAAACGTTTTAACCCTTCAATTAGAATAGGGAGGGCTTCTTTTTTTCCGATATAACCTATTATTCCGCACATAATGGTATTATACTAACAAATAATATTTTTGAGGTCAATTTACTTTTTTCTCAAAAATTTTTCAATAAAATTATCAATTTCACCATCTAGAATTTTATTAACATCCTGTTCTTCATGTTTTGTCCGATGGTCTTTAACCATTTTATAGGGTTGGAGTACGTACGAACGTATTTGATTGCCCCAAGCTGCTTCGTGGTATTCTCCTCTCAGTTTTTGCTTTTCTTCCTGTTTTTCATCTTCAATAATTTGGTGAAGTTTGCTTTTTAATATTTTCATAGCCGTCTCTTTGTTTTGCTTCTGCGAACGTTCATTCTGGCAAGTAACCGTGATTTTGGTGGGAAGATGGGTTATTCTAACGGCTGAATAGGTCGTATTAACGGACTGTCCGCCGTGCCCGGAAGAAAGAAAAGTGTCAATCCTTATATCCTTATCATTAATTTCCACTTCATCAATTTCTTCAAGTTCGGGAATAACCTCAACCAAGGCAAAGGAGGTGTGTCTCATTTTTTCCGCGTCAAAAGGTGAAATTCTGACCAAGCGATGAACGCCGTTTTCCGACTTTAAAAATCCAAAAGCATAATTTCCTTTTACTTCAAAAGTGACGCTTTTTATACCTGCTTCTGAACCAACTGATTCATGTATTATTCTCACCAACCACCCTCTTTTTTCACAAAATCTTAAATACATTCGCAAAAGCATGGCCGCCCAATCTTGAGCATCAACCCCCCCCGTGCCGGCGTGAATGGCAATTATCGCATTATTTTTATCATATTTTTCTGAAAGCAAAATAAAAAACTCAAGCTTTTCAAATTCCTGCTTAAGCAATATAAATTTTTTTTCAATTTCTTTTTTTATTGAGTGGTCTTTTTCTTTCTCCGACTCCAGGGCTAGTTCCAAAAGTTCTTTATTCTCTTTTTGTAATCTTTCCCAGGTTTCCATTTCTTTGGTCAGTTCTTCAAATTTTCGGCTTTTTTCTTCGGCCTCGTCTTTAACATTCCAAAAATCAGGCTCCTGCATTTGGAACTCAAGATCTTTTAGATCAGTTTTCTTTTTTTCAAGGTCAAAGAAACCCCCTTGCCTGATCAATCTTCAGACTTAGATCTTTGATTTGTTTGATAATTTCATCCATAACCAAATAAATCTAATTAATTGTTATTTCGCCTCCCATTCGCCTAGTATGGCTATTACTTCCTTTTCCGATCCGTCGTGCAGAATCTTTAAAGTTACTTCATCATTTGGATTTTTTTGTAATATTAACTTTGCCAAGCTGTTATCACTGTTAATTTGTGTTCCATTAAATTCCAGAATAATATCATTTTCTTCCAGTCCGGCTTTGTCGGCTGGACTCCCCGGAATAACCGCTAATTCACTAACTTCATCGCCTTTGACCAATAAGACTCCGTAATCATATGATAAATTGTTGGATTCTTTAATGCTTTCGTTTATCATTAAATATCTAACTCCCAGATAAGGACGGATTATTTTCCCTACTTTCTGGATACTTTCAATATCTGCTTTGGCTTGGTTGATAGGAATAGCAAAACCGACCAACTGACCCTGGAGAGAAATAGCCGTGTTAATACCAATCACCTGCCCGGCTAAATTAATTAGCGGCCCCCCTGAATTTCCCTGGTTAATTGCCGCGTCTGTTTGGATTGTGTTTTCTAAAGTTTCTGAAGAGCCGTATGAACCGCTGCTCGCTTCGATAGTCCTTGAAAGGCCTGAAATAATCCCTTTAGTAACCGTATTGCGGTATTCCCCCAAGGCATTACCGATAGCAATAACCGTTTGGCCAATTTGTGAAGAGTCAGAATCACCAAGTTCTACCGTGGTGAGATTGTCCGCTTCAATTTTTAGGAAAGCCAAATCATTAGTCGGGTCTTTAGCAATTACCTGGGCTTTGTAATTCTTGCCGTCATTCAAAACTACCGAATAATCAGTCTCCTCGTCTTCAACCACGTGTTTATTGGTCAGGATTAACCCATCTGCAGTAATAATAAAACCTGTCCCTCCAGAAACCTCCTGTTCTCCTTCCGGTATTTGATAAGGAGAGGAGAAAAAGAAATTTTCAAAAGGAGAAAAAGAGTTATTGTCATAATATTTTGAATAATCCTTAGTGCCGATAACACTAACCACGGCGGGATTTACCTTATTAACCGCTTCAATGGTGGCTGAATTTTCTTCAATTTGCAAAGTAGAAGTATTGATATTAAGAAAGCTGTCCTGGATTGTGTCCTGCCCCAGTACATTGGTTTTAAACCAAGTACTTAGACTCCCCTCAGAAGCAAGGTAGCCAAAAAATCCCCCGGACATACCCCCTACTAAAAAACTGATTACCAAGGCGGTAGTAATAACTACTGAAATATTTTTGGGTTTGTCTTTTTCCATATTTTTAACTCATTACTATTTTAACACATTTATACAAACATTTTCAATTAATTAAAAAATTGGCCATAACTAGCCAATAACAATTAAATAATTTCAATGGCATTCACCGGCCAGAGGCACTTCTTGAACAGTATTAATATCCTCGTCCCCGGCGACTTCCCCTCCTCCACCAACTCCGATAGTTTCAATGTTTTCAGTCTGGTTTTCAAGAATTTGTG
>CBDUSL010000046.1:0-4995 GCA_965370265.1 uncultured bacterium
ATGGCGGAGTTTACCCTCTGGATCCTGAGCGGCGTCGAAGGAGGAAGAGGGGCTTGTAAACTAAGATCTAAGTTAATATGATTGAAGATTTACCATTTATATCCTACATTGTTTTTTTTATCTGGTTTATTTTTCTTCTTCTGTTGAGCTTTATTACAGAAAGAGTTTGGGCCAGGATTTTTCCCGGTATGAAGTATCGTTTTTTTATCGCCCCGGGCGTGATTGTCCACGAACTTTCCCATGCCCTAGCTTGCCTATTGTTTCTGGCGCCGATTTATAAAGTCAGCTTTTTTTCAAGAGAGGGGGGATTTGTTCAGCATGGCCGGTCCAGGTTCGGCTTTCTAGGCAATACCTTAATTGCGATGGCCCCCATTTTTGGAATTGCTTTGTTTCTCTGGGCGGTTATTTATTGGTTTGGCTATTCGCTGGAAATAAAAACGATTGATTTTTCTGCCTCTGGAATTTGGCCGAATATTTCTTTGCTTTTTTCCAGCGCCTGGGAATTAATAAAAACTAACGCGGCCACTTGGCAGTTTTGGGTATTTGCCTACCTGGTTGTTTCTCTGGTTTCGGCTTTGGCCCCTTCCAAAAAAGATTTCCAGAACGCCTTTTGGGGATTAATTGCCTTTTTCCTAGTGGGCTTGGTAATTTTTTATTTTGGCCTTGATAGCCATTTCATCGTTAATTTAGTAGGAAAATATCTGGGCTATGTTATTTCTCTGGGGGTCATGTGGCAGATAATCGCCCTAGTTATCGGCTTGCCAATATATTTAATTAGAAAGATATTTTAAATATGTTATAATAAACACATGAGTAAAAAATCAGCTATTATAGTTTTAAGTGTTTGCCTTTTAATAATTACCGTATGTATAGGCGGCCTTTTTGCGTTTAAAGGAAAAAAAATTCCGGTTCTGGGTAAGGTAATCACTATCCCTTTTGTGGAAAAAGCGTCTGCGGAAGTCTTTAATAGTGCTTTAGGCCAATTACCATCTATAAAAAAAGGTCATTTGAATTTGACGGCGCAAATTTCCAGCCAGAATAAAGAAACAGAAAATCAAAACATTAATCAAAATCAAAACTATAATATTAATTCGTCTAATTATGGAAATTATCAAATTGAAGATATAGGCGTAAATTTAGGTTTGGGGGAAGCTAATTTAAAAGAAACGGTGGAAAACACTTTAGGAACACTAAAATTTAATCTGAATCTGGGTTTTGATTTTGACCTGGAAGAAACGGCTAAAAAGAGTAAATTTAATTTATCAGGCAATTTAGAGTTTTCCGGTATAAATTATGAATTAGCTTTAGAGATGATCAGCACAGCGGAAACCACCTATCTTAAGGCGACTAAGTTGCCAGCCACCCCCTTTATTAATTTAAGCGAGTACACCAATCAGTGGATTTCTTACGATATGTCTGAATTTCAAGATGATTTGTCAGAAATATCCTTTCTGACGGATCAAGAGCAAGCCCTCGGGCAATCTTGGCAGGATTTTTTTGGCGACGCCTATCAGGAATACAGTTTTCTTCAGGTCGGCAACCGTTTGCCGGATGAGAGTATCGGGGGAACGACCTGCTACCATTATGAGCTTGCTTTTGATAAACAAAAGTTAAAAGAATTTATGAATAAAAGCAATGAGCTGGCGGCCCAAGCGGTTAACGCAAATTTAAGCAATACTAAAAGTTACGATACGATTATTAACCAACTTGAAGAAGATTATAGCTTTGAAGTTTGGATAGGGAAGGGTGATTTTTTGCCTTATAAATTGATGTTCACTAATACAAATGCTGCCTTTGAGAACTTGGAAGTTGAGATTAAGATTAATATAGAATTATCAAAATTAAATCAGCCGGTCAGTATTGAAATCCCCCAGGCGACAAAAACCCTGGATGAAGTCTGGGATGAAATTACTGGCGATTTTTCGTTAGGTTCAGATCAAGATATATATGGAGAAAGTGATCTCACTGGTTCTGATAGGCAAATTAGATCTGATCTTAGTGTGTACCGAGTTGCTCTGGTTCTATATTCTGATGATTATAATGGAAAGTATCCGATAAATACCAATAACGGTGAACCCGATATTCTTAATATAACTATTTATGAAAATTATTTAAAAAGTTATTTATTTGAACCACCTAGATCTGATTTGGTTGATTATTTTTATATTACTAATAATGAGCAGAGCTATTGGATTATTTATGCTAAATTATCAAATAATCAATATTATTATTTTGATGAAAAAGGTGCTTTTGGACAAATGGAAACATTACCTACTGTTAGTTTAATGGATGTAACAAATACCAACTCCTCAGTTAATACTTCTCTGACCAATTTGTCGAATGATAGCGACAACGACGGCTTAACCGATATGGAAGAAATTATTTACGGCACAGACAAGGATAATCCGGATACCGATGGGGATGGGTATACCGATGGAGAAGAGGTAGAAGGAGGCTTTAATCCCAATGGATCCGGAAAGCTTGATTCTGATGGAGATGGTTTAACAGACGAAGATGAAGAAAAATACGGAACGGATAAAGATGATCCAGACACAGATGGTGACGGGTTTCTCGACGGAGAAGAAGTTTTGAATGGATTTAATCCAAACGGCGAAGGAAAATTTATCATCATTTAGATAATAAAAAAATGTTTTTTATTTTTAGACTGATCATCAATGCTCTTATTATTCTCGGCCTTGCTTATTACTTTCCCGGCATTGGGGTAGTCAGTTTTTACACGGCTTTGCTGGTGGCGGTTATTTTAGGTTTGGTGAATGCCATTATTCGGCCGATCCTTATTCTGCTTACTTTGCCCGTAACTATTCTTACCCTCGGGCTTTTTACTCTCGTAATCAACGGCCTGCTTTTCTGGTTTGTTTCCACGGTGGTGAAAGGGTTTGAAGTGGACGGATTTGGGCCGGCTTTCTGGGGGGCTTTGATATTATGGCTGGTTTCCTGGATAAGTAATTCTTTTATTAAATCAATCAAGTAGTTAAGAAATAATTTTTCATGAGTATTGCCAAAATAATTTTTGAGCTAGCCGGAGGTTTAGCTCTTTTTTTATATGGTATTTTCCTGATGAGCGAGGGTTTTCAGAAAATCGCCGGCGAACGCCTCCAGAAAATCCTGGAAAAGTTTACCAATAAGCCTATTAAAGGGATCTTTTCCGGGGCGGCCGTCACCGCGGTTATCCAAAGTTCAAGCATTACCACCGTTATTTTACTGGGCTTTGTAAACGCCGGATTGATAAATTTGACTTCGGCCGCCGGAGTGATTATGGGGGCCAATATTGGTACGACTATTACCGCTCAGATTATTGCTTTTAAACTGGAGATTTTGGCCCTGCCCATTATTGCGATCGGCTTTCTTTTTTGGTTTATCAGCCGCAATTTAAAGCTTAAGTTCTGGGGACAGGCTCTTTTGGGGCTTGGTCTTTTATTTTTAGGCATGAGTCTAATGTCCGAAGGGGTGGGACCCCTCAAAGAGAATACAGCTATCTTTGAATGGTTTATGAGTCTTGGCAAGAATCCTCTTTTGGGAATTTTAGCCGGAGCGGTTTTTACGGCTATTATCCAAAGTTCGAGCGCCACTACCGGCCTGGTTATAGTTTTTGCCAAACAGGGCTTGATCGGGCTGGACGGAGCTATCCCGATTATCCTGGGCGCTAATATTGGCACTTGTGCCACGGTTTTACTGGCCTCCATTGGCTCAACAAAAAACGCCAAAAGAATGGCTTTTATTCATTTTATTTTTAATATAGCCGGCGTTTTATTGTTTTATTTTCTTCTCCGCTGGTTTATTCCTTTTGTAGAGACAACAGCGACCACCATTCCTCGTCAGGTGGCTAATGCTCACACTATATTTAATGTCGGCTCGGCCCTTGTTTTAATTCTTTTTGTACCCTGGCTTATTAAATTAGCAAAAAAAATTATCCCGGGGGAAGAAGTGAAGGTAGATAACAAAACAAAATTTATCAGTAAATATCTTTTAAACACCCCGGGCATTGCCTTGGGAGAGGCTTTTAGGGAAACTATGCATATGGCTGATATTTCTATAAGAATGATGGAAAATAGTTTCAAGGCCTTTCTTTCCCATGAACCCAGGCTTTTGGAAATTATTAACAAACAGGAGAAAGCGATTGATAATTTCTATAAAATAATTAATGATTATTGCCGTGAATTATCGGAAAGAAATCTCTCGCACGAAGAAGGAGAAAAACTTTCTATGATTGTCCATAATATTACGGATATAGAAAGAGTAGCTGATCATGTTAATAATATAATCCATATCACTAAACATAAATACAAGGGGGATGTTGATTTTACGGAAGATTCTATTGGAGAACTTAATGTAATGTTTGAAAAAGCAATAGGGATTTACAAAGATGCTATTCACTGCTGGAAAAATCAGGATCAGGAATTAGCCAGAAAAGTTATTCGTGAAGAGGCGGAGATTGACGCCCTGGAAAAGAAATTCCGCTTAGCCCATATCGAGCGTCTGGAAAAAGGGGAAGCAAATCCTACTTCCGGTGTTTCTTTTGAAAGTCTTTTGGAGAACTTGGAAAGAATAGGGGACCACGCTGATAATATTGCCTATTCGGTTATTCACGGTTTTTAGATTTTATGTTAGGATAAAGTTAATAAACTAATATGTAAAGTATGGTTATCGATTTTAAAGATGACATCGTGGACCAGGATGGGTATCTCAAGTATTTCAGCTACCGCGACCGGATGGATAAGTTCTATCCTCTAATGAAGGAGGCCAGGTCTGGCCACAAACGAGTTAAAGAAACCTTCAAGATCAAGGGTAGAACCATTGAATTTATTGTTGATAAAGACGGAACCGGTGTCTTGCGCAAAAAACCCATGACCGGCTGGTTTTAATAAGGCGTTAATTAAAAAATATTAATACCCTTTTTTGGGTATTTTTTTGTTTTTGCTTGTAAGCCCCTCTTCCTCCTTCGACGCCGCTCAGGATCCAGAGGGTAAACTCCGC
>CBDUSL010000047.1:0-4889 GCA_965370265.1 uncultured bacterium
GATAAAAGCGGTAAAATAAGGCCAACAAACATATTAGGCAGGGTAACCAAAACCTCTAATATTTTGTAAGGGGCCCCGTATAAGCCCACATCCGAAGCTGGTTTCATCAAAGAAAGAAAAATAATGTCTATTTTAAAGTAAATTAAATTCAAAACCACCGAAACGGCCAAAGGCCAGGTCTCATGAAGAATATATTTCCAATAAGCAAAATCAAAAAGAAATCTTATTTTGACATATTTTCTGGCAAAGACAAAAGTAACTATAAAATTAGTAAAACTGCCTAAAACTATGGCTATTACAATAAATAGAAGATTTAAACCAAGAGCAATAAATATCAGCGTGGCTACCAACAGTATTATTCTCCCGAAGAGTTCCCCTAAAACCACTTTGTACATCTTCAAAAATTTCTGGAAAATGCCGACCATCACCTGGCTCAAAGCGACAAAAACAAAAGAAAGGGCCCCCAACCAGATACCTTGCTTTACAATAGTTGGGTAATCTAAAAATATAGAAACAAAAGCGGCCACGGATAAAATTGAGGCCGCAAAAATAATTCTGATACTAAACACATTGCCCAGTATTTTTTCGGGGTTGGCGTTTTCTTTTGAGATTTCTCTTATCACTATCAGATACAATCCCAAGTCAGCCACCACCGAGAAAAACCCCAGGTAAGCAATGATGGTGGTATATTGGCCATAACCTTCTCGTCCAAGATAACGGGTAAGAAGAGCAACAACTATTAAACCTAAAACGGTGCCCAGTATTTTACCGACCACCTGAATGATTGTATTGCGGGCCACTTTTGCGGTTAATGACATAAATTGAGGGATAAAAAAAGAATTTTTTTCGTTTTGATATTACCATTTTTAGAGCTCTTGGTCAATGTATAATACTTGCTTGCTTGCAAGCCGAAGCTCCGCCGAAAGGTGAGAGCGTAGGCTTGACTTTTTGCTGAATTTATGATAGAATGGTAATAGAATAAAGAGCAGAAAACACTTGGGTGAATAAATATAAAGTGTGCCAATAGCTTTGGCGCTTTTTTTGTTTCCCCCCAAAATGAAAAATAAAAATAAAATAAAATTAGGGAAAATTAAACCCCTGGAAATAATCCTTCCGGTGTTTTTCGTATTTGTGGTTGTTTCTTTAGCGGCCTTTGGCATGAGATTAGCAGAAGATAGATTAATTAATAAACCGGAAGTAAAAGCGGAAACAATTAAAGACCTGCCAAATATTGAATCAGTAACCAAAAAAATCCGTTCCGGTTATCTTGTTAACGGTACTATTCTGGGGATACAAACAAATCAGGAAACTGGTTATCAATCAGAATTAGTTGAACAATCGTTTTCATCAATCAGAATCTACCCCGGCCGCTCTTTAACCTTTTGGGCTGATTTTAAAAACCGCGGCACTGAAACCTGGTACAACTCCGGCGATAACTTTGTTGCTTTGAACGTTTCTGATCCAGCCGGAAGAACCAGCCCCTTTCAGCATGAATTTTGGCATGAATATAATTACCGCCCTTGCCGGCTTCAAAATAGTGAGGTAAAACCCGGGGAAATAGGGCGATTTGTTTTTGCCATAAAAGCGCCTGATGAACCGGGCAGTTATTTGGAAAAATTCGGTTTGGTGGCCGAAAATTTGGAATGGATAACAGGGGGGGAATTTGAAATTCCCGTTGAAGTGGTTAATAAATACAAAGCGGAACTGGTTGGAGCAACTGCTTCAAAAATCGAGATTGAAAAAGGTAAATCCCTTACCTTTTGGGCTGATTTTAAAAATCGCGGGACAGAAACCTGGTACAATACCGGAGACAACTTT
Source organism: uncultured bacterium (assembly GCA_965370265.1). GTDB lineage: Bacteria > Patescibacteriota > Patescibacteriia > JAXHNJ01 > JAXHNJ01 > CBDUSL01. Next base: position 1,819 of record CBDUSL010000047.1, read on the forward strand.
GTTGCTTTGAACGTTTCTGATCCAGCCGGAAGAACCAGCCCCTTTCAGCATGAATTTTGGCATGAATATAACTATAGACCATGTCGGCTTTTAAACAATGCCGTTAAACCTGGTGAAGTAGGAAGATTTCAATTTGCCTTGAAGGCCCCTGAAGAAGAGAGTAACTACCGGGAAAATTTTGGTTTAGTCGCCGAAAATTTGGAATGGATAACAGGAGGAGAGATATCCATTCCGGTAATTGTTTTTGACCCTAATAAACCGGTAGAAATACAGACTTTGGAAAAAGAGCCGGAGATTAGGATTGGGCTTTACAATACTTTAGAAAAAATTACTCTGGAAGCCAACGGAGCTTATCATATTAAAGATTCTAATAATAATATTTTAAAAACAGTCAATGAAGGGGAGTTTTCTGTCGAATTTATAAAGGGCCAATATGTTATAAAGGGCCCTAATTTTTCCAAAACCACCCCTCTTTATCCGATTTTCGTCCCGAAAAATGATGAGGTAATTATGGAGGTTATTTCTTTTGAAAACCGGCCAGCCTGGGATTCTTCTTTAAACGACAACAAATTCCGGGGGAAAATAGAAATAAGATATTCAACTTCTTCCAGAACAGTCTGGGTGATAAACCAGCTTCCTATGGAAAGTTATTTAAGAGGCCTAGGGGAGGCTTCCGGGACAGAACATGAAGAATATATTAAAGCCCTGGTTACGGCCGCCAGGACTTACGCCCTTTATCATTTACAAACCGGGGGCTTAAAGCACGATGAAGATAATTTCACTTTAGACGGTACCGCCAATGATCAGATCTACCGGGGTTATAACATGGAAATAAGATCTTCGGGTATTACTGAGGCGGTTATGGCCACTGCCGGTATGGGCGTTAAATTTAATAATGAAATTGTGGTTACCCCATATTTTTCCCGGTCAGACGGCCGGACCCGAAGCTGGGATGAAGTCTGGACTGGGGAAAAAGAATGGCTAATCTCCAAACCCGACCCTCATTGCGATGAAATGACTCTTTGGGGCCATGGAGTCGGTCTTTCCGGTACAGGGGCTAGAGGAATGGCCAGGAGCGGTTCTACGTGGAAACAAATTCTGGAATATTACTACACAGGCATTGAAATTAGAAAAATCTATTAATTCTGCTATAATGATTGGGTAATTATTAATTTTTTCTATGAAAAAAATTATCGCAATTATCTTTGTAAGCAGCTGCTTTTTAACTGCTTTTTTTGTTAATGAGGTAAGGGCAAAGGATAAGAACTATTCCGAGAACACCCTTATTATTAATATCAAGCCCGCTTATAGAAATTTGGCTGATTCAAATTTTAGTCTTCTTTACAGTTTAGGAAAACTAAATTATAGATATGGAATAACGGCTGTTAAACCTCTAGGTAATAATAATAAATCCTCCCTTTATGGTTCATATAAACTAACTTTTTCCAGTTCTAAAAATATTCCTCTTCTGGCCGCTGAATACAAAAAAAATTCTTATATTAATTACGCCGAGCCGGATTACCAATTGGGGATTAATTTATATTCTCCAAACGATACTTATTATGACCAGCAATGGAGTCTGGACACTATTAACGCTCCCCAAGCCTGGGCTTACGATAATGATTCGGACCCCTATGGCGGAAGTTCAAGTATTGTCGTCGCTATAATTGATACCGGTGTCGCCTATGAAAATAGAGGCAGTTTTGTAAAAGCGCCTGATCTAGCCAATACCAATTTCGTGGCTGGATATGATTTTGTAGGCAACGACACTCATCCTAATGATGATGACGGACACGGCACCTCTATTGCCGAAATAATCGCCGCTACTACTAATAATAATAAAGGAATTGCCGGCATTGCTTTTAATATTTCTATTATGCCTGTCAGGGTAATCGCTCATAGTGACTTGGCTAGCGCAGCGACTGTAGCCGAAGGCATTGATTATGCGGTTTCAAGCGGGGCTGATGTGATAAATATCAGTCTGGGCGGAGATACCAGCGCAGTAGTTCTTTATGACGCCATTAAAGCGGCTGATGACGCTGGGGTAGTTATTGTTGCCTCAACCGGCAATGAAGGAAACTCCAGTATTTATTACCCAGCCGCTTATCCAGAAGTAATTTCGGTCGGCTCAACTAATTCAGCCGATAATCTTTCTTATTTTTCCAATTACGGGGCTGGCCTTGATCTGGTCGCTCCCGGCGAAAAAATAAAATTAGAACGTTGCGATAACCCGCCAACTTGCAGTTCTTTTGTTTGGGCATTATATTCAGGCACCTCTCAGGCGGCCCCTCATGTCACTGCGGCGGCGGCCCTTCTTCTTTCTGATAATGCTTCAGCTTCCAGGGTTAAGGATTATTTAATCAATTCCACCAAAGATTTAGGAGCCTCGGGATATGACTCCAGATATGGATATGGCCGCTTAGATGCGGCGGCCGCCTTGGCTTTAGCCGAGAGCGATATAGGAAAGCCTGTCACCACTTTGACTACTTCTCCTTCGGAGCCCAATGGCAATAACGGTTTTTTTGTAAGCTACCCCCGGATGTCTCTTTCGGCCACTGACGAAAACGGGGTAAAAAATACTTACTACCGAATTGATTCAGGCAGTTGGCAAACTTATTCAAGCTCTTTCCAGTTAACAGACGGAAAGCATATAGTAGAATATCGTTCAAAAGACAATCTTAATAATACGGAAGTTACAAAAAGCACCAATATTTATGTGGATACGATTAATCCCAGTCTTACCCTTACCAGACCTTATAATAACCAAAAAGTTAACGGGCTTATTTTAAAAGTAGGCGGTACTTTTTCAAATGACACTTCAGGCATAATAAGCCTTATTGTCGGCTCTCAATCTATTGATACAGATAATGGTTCTTTTTCTGAAAATATTACTTTGAGTAAAGGCGTTAGTAATCTTGTTTTCACCCTTACCGACAGAGCCGGTAATACCAAAAGTTACAGCAGAAAAGTTTTTTCCTACCCTAAAAATAATATTCTAATAGGCATGGGCCCGGGCGAACTTCCCCGTGTCCGCGGCTATAATTCATCCAATCAGCTAACCGGCGAATTTC
>CBDUSL010000048.1:0-4605 GCA_965370265.1 uncultured bacterium
TAATTCCACAATTCAATTCCCAATTTATCACCAAAAAAATAAAGCAATATAATAACTATCACCAAGACAAAAATAGCCCAAAAAAGCTTTAAAAAATTAAAACCTTTTCTTAAACCCTCTTTAATGGGATTATGTACGGGTCCTTCATAAAGAATTTTGTCTCTTGCTTTTTGATAGTCTTTTGGATCCATCTTGACAAATATAGTTTATTATGATAGGTTTATTAGTCAATAAATTAGAAATTTCTCTTATTTTATTGAGGAGATAATCTTGACAAAACGCACCAAAAATAAGGTGAGAAAAAAGAAGAAAAAGAAGAAGAAAGAAAAAAAAGCTGATCCAGGTGACCGGAAAACTCCAGTAAAAACTCCTACAGGGAGAGATGTACATTTTCATGACCCGACCGAGGGTCTTTAAGGAATTAAACGCTAGCTGACTAGTAATTTGGCCAGTTCAAGCTTTTCTTCTGTCGGATTCGAAGCTCCCGGACTTTCTATGCCTTGGGAGCTTTTTTCTTGGTCAATTTCCTGGATTAATTTTAAAGCTTCGGTATGTTTATAAAGGTGGCCGGCCAACTTAGGATCTAGAGCAAAAATCTCTTCTTGGCTGTCTTCTAAAAACTTTAAAAGATTCTTAAACTCTTCTGAATCAACTTTATCTACCAGTTTAATATCCTTAAGAGAAGTCAGGGCCTTTCTCATTTCTGTTAATTCCTTTTTATTTTCACGACCATGGAATTTATCAAATGGTACTAGAGATTTCTCTGTATAATAGGCAAGTTGTCTTTCTATCTGCCTTAAAAGCTTTCGCTGAAAATTATTTTCTGCCATCTCGCCCCCCTTACCTTTTTTATCCTCCAGCACCTGGCAAAAATCCTTATAAAGCTTATCCGCATTAATATCATCAGTACCAACAACCACTCTGGGCAGATAAACTATACCTGTTTCATTATCCCCTTCTTGCTTATAATAATCTACCCTTGGTATACGTCCTTGTTCTAATCCGTCGGCCGTTCTTAATATTTTTTCTCTTAATTCATGGCTACTTTGACTAGTTGTCACATCCACTCCGATTTTTATGGAAGAGTCATCAGCCCTGTAAAAATTTAGCACCATATCCACCCCGTTTCTGACATCATCATATTCATTGGTTAATATCACATCTGTTTCGCCTCCAAACCAGTCGTAAGAACCGATTCCTTCGGCGACCGAAAGCTCTAAGTTCCGAGCTGATTCTGTTTTTCTTTCGAATTGTTCTTTTCTCTGATCTAAATACCTTTTGTCTTTTCCTATTTTATCAGCCGAGTGAATGCCCCTGAATTCCCGAAAAGCAGGGCGGGTTGATTCCCAGCCTTTTCTTACTTCTCTATCAAATTTTTCATGGTCACAAGCTTTTTCCTCTGACTCCATAGTCACCGCCATATCAGGCCTCCCCCACCTTTGTTCTGTTTTTCTCATTTTATTCTTCCTTTGGTTTATCTATTTCCAGCGGTTCAATCTTCCCTCCCTCGCCAGTGATTTTTAATACATCTTTATCTATTTTCTTTAATTCCTTTGAAGCCGTGTTATAACTTCCTATGGCCGTCCCCAACTGATTACCCAGTTTCTGCATATAATTATCAAAATTAAGAATATGCTTGCCTAGTTTTTCTACATTTTTTCTGATTTCTTTAGTTGACTCTTCAATCTTAAGGGCGCGCAAACCCTGTAAAACCATTTGTAAATAGGCCATAAAAGTGGTCGGTGAAACCACAATCACATGCTTTTCCTGAAAAGCATATTCTATCAAATCTCGGGTGGATATTTTTATCGCCCCCACCTTATTAACCAATAAATCGTAATAAATTGCTTCTGAAGGGATAAACATAAAAGCAAAATCATAAGTATCTTCGTCTGGACGAACATATTTTGAGGTTTCATCTATCCTGTTTTTTAAATCCTGTTTAAAAGCCTTTTCCAGTTCTTTTCGTCTTTCTTCATTATGCTCTTCCACTATCCTATTATAGTTTTCTAAAGAAAACTTGGAATCGACAGGAATAATCTTATCTTTAACAAAAATAACCGCATCCACGATTTCTCCGTTTTTAAATTTGTATTGCATTTGAAAGCTGGCCGGAGGCAAAACATTCTTTAAAACAGTTTCTAGGTAATACTCGCCTAAAATCCCTCTTTGCTTGGGATTTTTAAGAATATCCTGAAGACTCTTTAATTGATCGGAAAAATTAAGGACTTGTTTGTTAGTTTCATCAAGTTTAGTTAATTTTTCCGTTACATCTTTAATCATTTGAGCGTCTTGATTGCGCTGAGCGGCAAACATCTTGGTAGATTCAGTTAGTTTGGTATCGAGAGTTCGATTAATCTCGTTAATCTGGTTTTGGAGCATAACCATTGACTGACTGTCTTTGCCTAATTCACTGATATTTGTTAAACGTTTATTTATCAGATAATAAATAAAAACCGCTAAAAATATTCCCACCGCACTAATCGCAATTATTATATATATTGTTTCCATAATTTTATTTAATATCTTAATTACTCGATCGCTTAATATCTAAAGTTAAATCTTAAAAAAATTTTCTGCGTTCTGGTCCGTTTGTTCTAATACTTTTTCTAAGGCAATGTTTTTCAGCTCGGCAATTTTTTTGGCCACTTCTTCCACATATATAGGTTCACAACGCTTGCCTCGATATAGCTTAGGTGCCAAATAAGGGGCATCTGTTTCAATAAACATTTTTTCCAAAGGGGTTTCTTTCACCACTTCCAGAAGCTCCTTATCATCGCTAAAAGTAATAATTCCGGTAAAACTTAAAAAGAGGCCCATGTCCAGAAACTCTTGAGCAATTTTACGATTGCCCAAAAAACAGTGAACTACCGCTTTTATTTCTCCCTGCTTTTTTATAAAATTAATTAAATCAGAATAAGCATCCCGGCAGTGCAGAATAATCGGTTTTTCCACTTCTCTGGCCAGGTCAAGATGTTTTTTTAGAAGGTTTTTCTGGCCCTCTTTAATTTCTGTCTCTTCTTCCGGTGTATCGGCCCAAAGCTGATAATAATCAAGACCGGTTTCTCCGATGGCGACTGTCTTGCCGTTTTCCGCCAGTTCTAGAAATTTATTACGCAAAAAATCCTCATCCACGAGATGAGAAGGATGAAGTCCGACGGCCGCAAAAACATTTTCAAATTGATGGGCGATTTCCACCGCCTTTTTACTGGTTTCAAGCTGCGAACCGACAGTAATCAGCTTCATGCCTTTTTCCATCGCCCTCCCGATTACCTTTTGGTAATCCTTGTTAAAGGCTTCAAAATTTACATGGCAATGGGTATCAATCATAATTTAAATAATTTCATTTACTTTTCTAATCGCCTCCGGAAAAAGAGGAACTATAAATGAGGCAAAAACAATAAAGAAATCAATAAGGCCGGAATTTGAAAAAGCGCCTTCTAAAAAAGAAGTTTCTGCCACTTTCTGGACAAAGGTTAGTACTACTCCCAAAAAGAGAGCCCCTTCAACCGCTCCCAGAATAAGGCCGCCCAGACGGTTAAGTGACTTCAGGCCGGGTAGAATAGCCGCAATTTTGAAGGATTTATGAATAATCTGAAAAAGAAGGCCGGTTGCTTTAACAATAATAAGAAATAAGGCCACAAAAACTATTACCTTGGTAACCGTGGTTTCATGCATACCAATAACCGGAATTAAACCGATATACCAGCGGGAAGCCAAAATAGCCCCCAAAAAAATACCGACAATAGAACCAGCCGTTTGAATTAATCCTCGCCAAAATCCAAACCAGCAAAAACCGGCAAAAACTAGTAAAATGGCTCCATCAAAAAATTGCATATATTATGTTTTAATTCTTGGAAACAAGGGCTCTCCCTTAGTTATTTTATCACAAACCAAGGAATTAGTAATCTTATCGGCTGTCTCCGGCATAAAGGGTTTTAGGCTCTTTACCAAATCACATAAAAGACTGGCTAAAGAACTTAAAAGCACTTCTACCTTTCTTATATCTTGTTTTTCACTGCTCTTAGCTAATTTCCAGGGTTCAGCTTTATCAATTTCCTGATTAGCCCAAGTTACCGTTTTCAAAATCTCCTGCAAGGCTTGATCAAAGGCATAATTTTCAATTAATTCATTAACTTTTTCAAAATTCTTTGGTGATTTTATCATTTCCGGAATTTTACCCTTACAATATTGTTCAATCATATTGGTCACCCGAGCCACTAGATTACCCAGATTATTAGCCAGGTCAGCATTATATTTTTCCAGCAATCTTTTTTCATTCATATCTCCATCTCCCCCAAAAGGAAACTGAGAAATTAAAAGATATCTGGTTGCGTCTACTCCGTATTTTTTCACCAAGTCATTCGGATCAATAACATAACCCACAGTCTTGCTCATTTTTTCCCCATTAATCGTAAAAAAACCGTGGATAAACTGCTCTTTCGGCGGTTTCTCTCCCACGGCTAAAAGCAAAGCCGGCCAGAATAAGGCGTGAAATTTTAGAATATCTTTAGCCATCAAGTGAAGATCAGCCGGCCACCATTTTTTGAATTCTTTTTCATTATCTTCGTAGCCAATAGCCGAAATATAATTCTGCAAGGCTTC
>CBDUSL010000049.1:0-4581 GCA_965370265.1 uncultured bacterium
AGAAAATATATTAAAAAAAACCCCAACTAATTAATAGCTGGGGGGTAAATTCAATAAAGGTCTTTGTGAATTTTCCTAAAATACCAAATTTGAGTATTACCTTCTTCCCGGTTGATTCGTCTTTCACAAAAGCTTTTAACATTATTTTCCTTCACTGAGTGATCCTGGACCAGGACAATCAAATCTTCATAATCGCTGATGCCAAGATACCTCGTTTTTAGGCTTTCTCTTATCGCCTCTCTCATCTGATATCCGTGAACCTGGGGAGCTCTGCCGTAAATAATTATTTCGTCTTTTAAACTTATTGCCGCAAAAAAAGCCTCTTTCTGCATAATGCCTCTGTTGCCGTTCATATATTTACTCCGGTTATATGTGGATATAAGCCAAACGGGCTAATTTAGGATATTTATATAATTAAAGAACAACCAGGCACTTTATCATCTAAACTCTTAATTGTCAAGAGTATAAAAAATAAGCAATACAAAAAACCCATAAATTGGGTTTTTAACAAAGTTAAATATCGTATCTAAGCTTTTTCTTTGATTCCCCTTTTATTAAAATCATAAGAATAATAGGCGCGATTATCCAGGCAAAGCGGGCATAGTCATGAGTAAATATACTACGGGTTAAAGGAGCTAATTTTTCTATCGATCCTGGAGGAAGAAAAGAGAGGACAATACTGACTAAAAGGCCGACATGGAGGACACTAAAGAGAATAATCTGCCACCATTTGCCCTGAGCATCAGACCCACCTAAAGCTTTTAGAAGGGCTGAACGGGAAAGGAAGAAAAATAAAATAATGAAAACAATAAGAAAAGTGGACATCTTTACGGCAAATACCTGCTCCATCACTGACATTACCGGTGGGGTATTAATCACCGCCAGCGACATATAAATAGAGATGAGAATAATAATTATCCTGTCCTTACCCAGAGACATACCGTAAAGAAAACCGGCAATAATAAAAAAGAGGACAATAAACAAATCCCAGGTTGGCTGCCCCCAATTTATATTCGTGACGTATGTTTGTGCAGAACCGGTTAAATTGCTAATGGCACTAAAAAGCATTTTGTTTTGTTTGTCTTAAGGCTTTTGTATTATAACAAATTTTTTCAAAAAAATCAAATTGGCCTACTCTTCCTCGGCCAATTCTTCATATATGTTTTTTGCTTTGCGGGAAAGTTTAGAAGGAGTTTTTACAATCACTTTGATAAAATGATTTCCCCGGCCTTTTGAATTTATGTAAGGCACTCCTTTCCCTTTCAATCGAAGAAGTTTTTCTGATTGGGTTCCGGCGGGGATTTTAAGATTAACATCGCCATCCACTGTTTTTATTTCTTTAGTCGTTCCCAAAGCCGCTTCAGAAAATGTGATTTCTTCTTCAGTATAAATATCAAATCCATCCCGATGAAAATAAGAATTAGGGTTTATATTTATATGGATATAAAGGTCACCAGCCTCGCCTCCGGAAGCGGCCTGGCCCTGGCCAGCCAGTCGGATAGCCTGGCCGTCATTAATCCCGGCGGGGATTTTTATTTTAATCTCTTTGTCTTCTTTATGAACTCCCAGCCCTTTACATTTAGTGCATTTTTTTGAAGCGACACTTCCCTGCCCTTTGCATTCCGGACAGACTCCTACACTTCTCATCTGTCCGAGAAAAGTATTTTGTACCCTCTGGACCTGGCCTGAACCTCCGCAGGTGGAGCAAGTTTCTATTTTTGCTCCCGGTTCGGCGCCGGAACCGGTGCAGCGGTCACATACAACCGTTTTATTTAAAGTAATAAATTTTTCTACCCCAAAAACCGCTTCCATAAAATCTATATCCAAAGAAGCTTCTATATCACTAGCTTTAGCTTTTCTGGCTCTCCCTTTTCGGTTAAATCCAAATATATCACCAAATATGTCGCCGATATCGCCAAAATCAAAGTTACCTGTCCCTTGACGATAATAATCAGAATTATTAGCCCCACCGGCTTGCCTGGCAAAATCCTGCCAATTAAAACCTCCCGCTCCGCCATGGGCCGCATCTTCAAAAGTAGAGCCAAACTGATCATACTGGGCTCTTTTTTCTTTGTTGCTTAATATCTGATAAGCCGCATTAATTTCCTTAAATTTTGCTTCATCACCTCCCTTTTTATCCGGATGGTGCTGATGGGCTAACTTTCGGTAGGCTTTTTTTATTTCATCATCAGTGGCGTTCTTTGAAACCCCCAAGAGACTATAGTAATCCTTTGACATTATTATCTTAAGAATTTAATGATTAAGAAATTTTGGCTATCTCCACTTCTTTGCTTTCTTTTTTCACCTTTATAAAACCGGTCAGGAGCATAATCATATATATCAAGAGAGCAAAAATTTTGGTTAATATCACATAGAGAAAGTTGAAAATGGCTAAACTTAAGAAAAGAGTGATGGCCAAAACAGGAGGTACTAAATGATCCCAGGAGGAAAAAGTGGTTTCGGCCTGAGCTTCAATTACTTTTTTAACCACTTCACTCATTTTTTCATTACCTTCCGCTTCCACCCCCAACTGGGCCAGAAAATCATCCCGGCCTTCGGCAAGACTGGCGGTAAAAACCTGGGCAAGCTCAGCTTCAACTATATCTTCCGCTTCTAGTACACCTTGGTCAATTTTTTCCAGGACATCAGGGGGGATTTGATCACGACTTATCTGGCCGGAAGCAATAGCTTGTTCAATCTGATTAACCAGATTTTCCTGCTGAAAACTTTGCTCTACTTGAGCTTCTTCCAAAACCTGGCCGCCATATTGGCTGACAATCTCCTCGCCCAGCAAAAGCATGAATTCATCCAAAGTCATGTCCGAACTGTATCCCTCAAACTGGCTGACTAAAATTAAATTAACAATATTACCCAAGCTAGTGGAAAGAGCACTGCTGGTATTAATTTCCGCCCCATTTTCATTTTCCATTAATTTAGCATAAAAAATAATTGACACACCTAAAACACAAATAAAGAGAGTGATCATAAGATGAACTTTAATACAGCTCAAAACATGGAATTTAATCCGGTCATTTCTTTCCTTGCGGATTCCAAAAGAAAAATAGCTAAAAGCGAGGGCAAAAATTATTAAAATTAACAGAGTATAGAAAGAAAAACCAAAAAACAGAAAAGATCCCACTAAAGAAAAAAAGTAGGTGAGATAACGAAATAACTTTTTATTGATAAAAATAGCGGTTAACCCGATAAAAGCAATCCAAAGGCAAAAAGATAAAACTGGAAAAATTAAAGTAATAATTGAAGAAAGAGTCTTTCCAGATTCAAAATTCAATCCATTATCAAGAATACGATATAAAGAATACCAGGCTAAAAGGCCGGCTAAAACGGTCAAAATACAGAGGGCAATAATTCTTATTTTATGCCCTTCATTTGATTTACTATTTTTCTTATCACTAACAGTTTGGCCGATTTTTTCGGTTTTTAATTTTTCTTCTGATTTTTCCGCAGACGGAATCTCCCGCGGACGGGACCCCGCAGATTTATTAAATTGGTTGCGGTGGCCGCTTTGCGGTGATTTTTCTTTGACCATATTTATTTATTACTTTTTAATAGCTTAATTTTACCAGGAATTAGCCGAATATTCAACCATTTCCCTTGACTTATTTCTTTTTTTATGATAGATTGACTTGTTAGAAATGATCTTTTACCTTGGAGGTGCCAAAAATGTCACTAAGAATGGACGTGATAAGAGAACTGGCCAAAAATGGCGATTACCTGCCAGATAGTTGGCTGGAGGAATATATTGACTACCGCCTGAATCATCCCAAGTTATCCTTCGCGGATAAACTTCTCGTTAGCACGATCCTTCTCATCATCCTCGAGATTCTCTTTTTCCTATCCCTCTCACCTGTCTAAGCTCTCCCCGCACCCACGCCCTGGAAAACAAAACCAGGGCTTTTTTATTTTTAAACTTTACTGTCACCCTGAGGTGAGAAGATTAAGTCTGAGCCTCGAAGGGTGTAAATCTTTTAGTTGGATCATACTTCGAGATGTCCTTCGGCGTAACTCAGGACTCCTCAGTATGACAACTATGAGCGCAATTTGACAAAAATACTTATTATTGGTAATTTCTATTTACTATTTGAACCTTAAAAAAGGAGGAAAAATGATTTTCATAGGACTGGATAAAGAAGCGGAAATGAAGCTGGAAATAAACCGGATATACTATATCTTCGTCTGTTTATTTTTCTGGACCGCTTCCCTAACTATCGTCTGGGTCATGCCCCAATTATTTGGCGGTTACAAAAGCTTCGCCCTGATCGCTACGATGGCCACAGTTTTACAGATTCTTACTTGGGTCAGTACCAAGGGATATAACCGGAAAGAGTACCCTTTAATCGTTTTTCTGCCTGGAATTTTCTTTGCCACTCTTTACGCTTTTGCTAAGGGTATAATTATTCCGAATATTCCAATTACCCCTTTCCTGGTGAGTTTTATATTAATTGTGAATTCATTCGCAACCCTAATCGCTAAGAATAGCCTGTTGGAAAAAAAAGAAGAACTGCTCAAAGAATCTTTCTAACATCATCCGTTCCTGCCTCTCATTTGAGAGGCTTTTTTATT
>CBDUSL010000050.1:0-4539 GCA_965370265.1 uncultured bacterium
GAATATCCGCTTGGACCGATGGCAACACGCCGGCTGACCGGAAAATAGAACTGGAACCCTACCACGTGAAAATCCTTCATCCTACCAGGAAAATCATTGTTAAAAATCCCATAGGTAAATCCCCACTGGCCCATGGCTGGTTTCTTGGCCGCCGCCAAAGACGGCAAAACCATCACTAAGACAACAATAACCACAAAAAATCGACGCAAGACAATCACCCCCCTAGGTTAAAAAACGAACAAGTCACTAAATTATTTTAGTATTTGTATAATATTAGATAACAATCTAACTGTCAAGACAACCAAAATACTTAGAAGGTAAACATCAAATCTTGCCGACTTTTCAAAACTTTGTCCTTACCGAATCCCGCCGGGCACCTGAGAAAGTCATGGTGCTGGGGTCAAAGTTTATTTGTCGCCTTCAATAGAAACCAGGCGATAGCCTTGGTCAGAAATTTCACTTACTTCTATTTCGGCTTTTTCGGCAATTGAGTCTTTAGCTAAGGCTTTGATATTCTTTGCCAGATTTTTCGGACTGATATCTTCAATATGATCTTCGTGTTTAATCGCCCCAATTTCAATCTCAACTTTATTAACTTTTTTAAATTTGTTTCGGTGAGCGTAACGGAGAATAAGTTCAAATATCTCTTTAGCTACCATTAAATCATGCATATTTTTTTAGTTTATTGTTTATCGCTTATGGCTTATAGTTTTTTGATAATATACGATTTACGATAAGCCATACGCCATTAGCTATACGCTAATGTGTTGCGCAGGTCATGCAGGGGTCGTAAGCCCTGATAAGCATTTTTATTTTTTCCTCCCTTTCGATGTTTTTGTATTTCATCTCCGGAATCCACTTGGTTAAGTCCGCTTCCAGGTTGGCCAGCATCTGGACAGTGGGAGTAATAATGTTGCAGTTTATAATTTTACCCTTATTATCCAATTCGTAATAATGGTACAAAGTGCCGCGCGGAGCTTCGACCGACCCTACGCCTTTACCGGCCTTGACTTCGAATTCAACAGAAGGATTGCCAGGCTTGGTTTTTAAATATTTTGATAACAATTTCTTCGTCTCTTCAAAGCAATGAATAATTTCCACGGCCTGAGCAAAAAGATTATAAAAATTATTGTAAATGGGAAAACCGGGCATATATTTAATCAAACCTTTAGCTTTCGGACTTAGCTGTTTTCGGGAAAGATGAAGCCGGGCAATTGCGCCGACCATATAGGGCTTTCCTTTGTAATGAGCCCTTTTAGCCATTTGATACGGAATTTGAATTTCTTCAATATTATTTTCAAATTTCCTGACCGGGATTAATAATCCATCCGTAGTGGCAATATTTCCCTCATAAATGGCGTATTCTTTATTACTTTTTAAGGCGAGAAATTCTGTTTTTCTTTCAAATTTCGGAAACTTAATATTTTTATAAAGATCAATTATTTTTAAAGTGGATTCTATGGCTTTATCAATATTATTAATCAGCCAATTCATTTTTTCCTCATCGGGTAATTTAGTAAATCCGCCGACCTTAGTTCTTAAAGGATGTATGCTCCGGCCGCCGATATAATCAATAATTTTATTCCCTAATTCTCTGATTGTCAACGCTTCCTGGGAAATTTTTGGAAACTTTTTTATCAAATCAAAAGCTGAATCTAAGCCAAAATAATCTCCGGCTGACATAAAATAAGCGTGCAAAGCATGGCTCTGAATAACCTGGCCGTGCTCCATAACCCGGCGAAGAAGCTTGTTTTGTTCGGAAACTTTTACCCCCAAGGCGTTTTCGAGAGCTTTAATACAGGTCAAATTATGGACCACCGGACAGACCCCGCATATTCTGGGAGTAATAACAACCGCTTCGTGAAAATCACGGCCCCGAAGCACTCCTTCAATCAGCCTGGCTCCCTCTTTGGTTTCAACGATAGCATTTTTAATCCGGCCGGAAAAAAGCTCGGCCTCAAACCCGGCGTGCCCTTCTATTTTTGAAATGTGGTCTATTTGGATTTTCATTTTTTTTCTTTATTTAAAATTTCGTCAGCCGCCCCAAACTCCTGCATTAATACTTCAAAATCTTTTTCCAGTCCGTGTTTTTTAAAAATATTTCTAAGAGACTTGACATTCGGTTTCGAAACAGGTCCCCGGCAAGCATAGCAGGGAAAGCCGTGTGAAGGACAGACCGCCTCACATCCGCCACGCGTAATCGGGCCGTAACATGGCTGACCCTTTTGCAAAAGACACTCTTCGCCTTGAAGCTGGCATTCCCAGCAAACCGGCTTGTCTTGAATATGGGGAACTTTATCGTCAGCCAAGTCTTCCATTACTTTCAAAAATTCTTTGTTGTTAATGGGACAGCCCGGAATAGTAAAATCCACTTCTACAAAATCAGAGATTGGTTTTATATCCGGATTGTTAATTCCTTCGGGCTTAGGATAAACATAATTAATATGATTTTTTTTATCACCGTAATTTTTTATCTGCTGAATCCCGCCAAGATGAGCACAGGAACCAAGAGCAATTAAATACTTGGCTTTTTTTCTCGCTTCTTCAAGCTTTTTAAAATTTTCTTTAGTAATAGGAGTTCCTTCCACCAAAACAATATCTACTTTATCCGCCTTCTTATCATCCATAACCAGATGAAACTCCCGGACATCATAACGCTTAAAAAGCTCAAGCAATTTAGGGCCCAAATCTAAAATAGCAAACTGACAGCCTTCACAGCAGGTCAGAGCAACTATTGATAATGTTTTATTTCTTTTTGGCATAAAGCTTTAGATTTTGTTTAGTGTATTGCTCTAAATTTTTTAATTGTATTTTGTTCAGTCTGTCAGAAAGAAAATTCCAGTGAAACGAAACCCAGTCCTCTTTTCTTATCTTAATCCTGAAATTCGGCTCCCAGTCTATTTCTTTTTTTACCTTTGCTCCAAGACGAGGTTTTCCCTCCACTCGTAAAGGGTTTGTTTCCACGACCAACTTATTTTCTTTAACCTCCAGAACTTTTCCCCAGCCGATCCGACAATGGTCTTTGGCCTTGCCTTTTATTTCAATCGTGTCAGTAACTGATCCCATAAAGAGAACGTGAAAGATATGATGAGGGACAACTCCCTGGGGCAGTTTCATGATTATCTCCCTGGCCTTTTTTATATCCATCCAGCCTAACCGGACAAAATAGGCAAGAATCATGGTGGCAATATCCTGGCGTTTCACTTTTTTAAGAAGAGAATTGCCTGTCCAATAGGCTTCCACTACTTTTTCGCTGAAGACATCTTTTATATTATTCTTCCAGGCAATCAGGGTATAATAAGGAAAAGCGCTGACAAACTGCCTTAAAACATCTTCCACTTCCTTTTCCTTAACCTTAGCCCCTAAAAGATAATTAGTGAGGATAGTCCGGCAGCGGGATTTCTGGGGGCCGCAAAAACCGAGAATAAAGGGGCGGTAAGAATATTTAACCGCCAGTTTAAGTCCTTTTGAGGCCATATTTTTCTTTCGAAGAGCGGGTAAACTTATATAAGTCCGTAATAAGTATAATACCGGTTAAAATCAGAACGAGTCCAAAAAGATTCAAGAGAGAAATTACTTTACCCTGAAAAATAAGGGAAAGAAGAATAGTGACCGGAGCGCCTAAAGTAAGAAACGAACTGGCTACACTGGCTGGCAAAAGTTTAAGGCCTGAGTACCAGGTAAGAACATATCCAACCAAAAAAATAGCAGTTACAAGAGCCCAGCTTATTTGTGCCGTATTAAGGTGGCCTATTTCGGCTATCTGTCCTGAGGCGGCTAAAAAAAGAAGAAGAATAAGAGAGCCGAAAAAAAGACGGCCACAAGCCACAGTCAGGCCGGAAAGTTTTTTTAAAACATTTTTGGCAAAAATATTTTCCGCTGACCAAAAAAGTACCGCTAACAAAATCATTCCGTCGCCAAGGTTAAAAGATAAAGAATTAAAACTACTTAAAAGCAAGGTTCCAAAGATTAGGGCAAAAAGGCCAATTAACATTTTTTTGTTTGGTCTCTCTTTAAGAAAAATAAAAGCTAGAAGGGCGATAAATAAAAACATGCTCTTGTGAATGAGTGAGCCGCTGGCGGCAGAAGTAAGAGAAAGGCCTTTGAAAAAAAGAAGAAAAGGAATCGCTCCGCCAATAAGGCCGATTAAAGCCAAATTTAAAAAATCCTTTTTCTCCAGCTTTTTTATGTCTCCCCATTTCCGCCAGATAAAAACAATACTAATCAAAAGTAAGACGACTAAAGTATTTTTCAGAGTCGTAAAAACATAGGGGTTGGTTGTCGCTACAGAAAATTTATTAATAAAGATAGAAAAACCCGAAATAAGAGCGGTAGCGGTGACTAAATGAAGACCTTTTTTATTCATATTTATGAAATTAATGATAATATTTCTAAAGCTTGATTTTTTGGAATTTTTCGGACGATCATTCCATTCTGAACCAGGACCCAATCCCCTTTTTTCACGGAAATAAGAGAATTATTAATGTTTTTAATTTCACCGTTGTACTCAACCGTAAAAACATCTTTTTTGATTGATTT
>CBDUSL010000051.1:0-4519 GCA_965370265.1 uncultured bacterium
TTTTTATAATTTTCAAATTTTAAATTATACTTATTTTGAATTGTTTTAAATATATTACTTTTTTTGTATCCAATATTATTGATTTTACGAAAAAGTAATACAATAAACAAAAACGAGCATATAATAGATATGGCGTAAGCAGTAAACATAAATATATTTGAAGATTTTATAAAATCAGCATCAGGTATTGCCCCTGAAAATACTGCTAAAATAAAAAAAGCTATTACTAACAAATTAGATTTTATGTCTTTAATAATATTCATATCTTAATATTAACCCCAACTTGCCCGAAAATCAAGTGTTGTTCGGGTGATTCGAAATTTGTAATTAGTAATTTGTGATTCCCCCCGGGCCTACGGCCGGGGTCCCTTTGGGAAGGGGATAAAAAAAGTCGCCGAGAATTTATTTTGAAATTTTTCTCTGTCTTTTTCGGTTTTTTAGATATCTCTCCACTGATTCTTTGGAGGTCAGCCAATTGCGACCCTCTTTATGGGCTTCCAGTTTTCCCTGCCTGACCAGCAAATTGAGATACTTGGGGGAAAAAGGAGTTTGTCCGGCAATTTCCGACAGCAATAAAAATTTCTCACTGGTTTTTCCGGCTGGCGACAGGGTTTTTAAGTAAATATCAAGCGAGCGCTCAACTGACTGAACGACAAATTTTATCAACGGTTCATATCTTCCCTTGTCTGCTTTAGCCAGAACATCATAATATTTCTTCCGGTCGTTTTTCAGGATCACTACCAACGGGTAGCCGGCCCGCAAAAGAATCAGATTCATGATCAGACGGGCGGTTCTGCCGTTGCCGTCAAAAAAAGGATGAATGTAAACCAGTTTATGGTGAAGCATGGCAGCCAGTTCAACCACATTCACTTTGTTTTTTTGCGAATTCAGCCAGTAAATTAAATCATGCATTTTAGAGGGAATTTTTAAAGCCTCAGGCGGTTGGTGCCGGGCACCGGCGATTTTCACCGCGGCATTACGGTATTTTCCCGCCCACTCCCTGTCCGTTTCCTGCACGATCAATTGCTGCAGAGTTCGGATCAGTGTTTCCGATAAATTAGACCTTTTGTTTTTATCAGCCAGATTATAGAGATACTCAAGCGCGGCCTGATGGTCTGTTGCCTCCAAATGGTCTTTAAGCGGTTTGCCTTTGACCGTGATTCCTTCGTTAATCACCAAAAAAGTCTCTTTGAGGGTCAAAGAATTGCCTTCAATCGCGTTTGAATTGTAGGTCATTTCTATCTGGAATATTTCCCGCAGTTTTTTCACCGCTGATTTCGGCATCGGGCGAAGCTTATTAAGCTTAGCAAGCTTCTGTTCCAGGCGATTTTTAATAATAGGGGAAAAATAAAGCATAAGATTATTCTTAATATGGTTTAAACGGATATTTATAGTATACCATATTAAGAAATTTGGTCAAGACCTTCTTTTCTTATTACCAAAAATCAACCCTTCCTTCGCCGTAGGCTTCCACCTCCGTTAAAACTCCGGTGGACAAGTCGGAGGATAAATAAAAAAAAGTGGCCGGGTTATGCTCGGCTGGAAGATGTTTATTAGAAATTACTATTCTTCTAAAAATTTTTGCCGTAAAAATTCGCCAAAGTTTTTCATTTCCGCTTTGTAGGGTTCAAGATCTTTTTCTTCTCGAGATTTTTTATCCTGCTCGGTGATCTTTCCCCGGCCAGAAATTTCATATTGGGCCATTGGTTCAAGTCTTACCGCTCCGTAACGGCCAATTGGACTCGTAAATAAGCGAGTTTTTTTATTAATACTTTCCCCCTCTTCTTTTCTTTTATCATACCATTCTACTAAAAGTTTTTTGATTTTATTGGCATCCCTAGTATTCCATTTCTGCCAAAGTTCTTTTAACCTATCATCTTCTTTCCAGCCATCCGGTTCCGGATTCTCAATCTGGATCCAAGGCAAAGCTTCAGCACGATTATCATGGCCCTCGCATGATCCGGAAGTCGGTATTTCATGGGCTTTGACGGCAATTAAAGTATCTCTAATACCAGGATCTATTTTTTCTCCAAGTTTATCCTCCATTTTATCTACTTCTTGGCCAATTTCAAAAAGGCTCTGTTCACGCATGGCCCTCGGATTTTCTCTTTCTCTATTCATATTTTTATTATACATTTTTTATGAAGATAAAAAAAGCGCCATTTAAAGTATTGACAAAAGGGCTGATATCTGATATCTTGATTGGTTGATTCTGAGAACTTAAAGCTCTTTCAAGAAGGAAATTATGAAATTCATGAAGTCAATTCAGGGTGACGTTTATTCCTGCGAATTTAACGTGATCATTTTGCTTAGCATCAAAGAAAGCTGGTTAACCGGCCAATCAAGAGAAGTAGCCGCTGACCTTTGGCCAGGCATGAACGGCAAACTCCGACTCGGGGATTTTCTGCCTAAGAAACAGGGCGAGAAAATGGTTTATGGCTTTGTCTGTGTGGATGAAGGCCAGGAATTTCAGGATATAATCGGCATTATGAAGAACTGCCTGGCTAATCCTGGACTGGCTGCGCCAGCTGTTTACGCCATAAAAATGGCCATTCCTCTTCCAGATCAGGCTCTTATTTCCAGAATCTTTTCTCTGCTCGAAAAAACCAGCGAGTATCGTACTTTGCGCTTTGTTATTCTTCTTTCCGAAGAAGAAATGAAAAAAGCCAAAGAACTCGAAGCAAAAAAATCATAGCCCTTCGGCGGCCCCCCCTGGCCGCCTTTTTTTATCCCTGTGGTTACACTCCAGAGTAAAAAAAGTAGCCAACTGGGCTTAAAAGTAGAAATTCCAAAAGGATTTTATAAAACAACAAAAAAGGAGCCGGGTGACTCCCATTTCTTTTATCTTTGAATAACTCACCAATCCCCTATTTTACAAACTCAATTTTTAGCTGACAGTTAAGAGCCCGGGCGATTTTTTGTAATGTTTCAGTCGTAAAATTCTGCTGTCCTGATTCCATGCGGGCAATATCACTTTGCTTTGTTTTAATTCTCCGAGCCAGTTCAGCTTGGGATATTTTCTTTTGTTTGCGTAATTTCAAAATCTGGTAAGCTACCTCCAACTGCTTGCCATAGTTATCATAGTGTTTTTTAATACGCGGATTTTTTAATTTCCGGCCGAGATAATTCTGAAAATCGACCGCTTTTTTCCCTGATTTTTCTTTATTCATATAATTTAAGATTATTTATAACGTTATGATAATTATTTTCCGCTTTTGTTATTTCAGCAATTGGCGTCTTGGCCGTTCTCTTGGCAAAAGCGTGAAGCAAGATAATGATTTTGCCGGGCAAAATAGTGTAAAATATCCGATGTCTATTCCGGCTAAAATCCACTCTTAATTCTCTAATCTTGCCCCTAATATGCTTAGCGTAAGGTTCATCTAGATAACCCTTATTTACACGCAAAAATTCTATGTATTTCAATATTTTCGCTTGCTCTTTATCAGTTAATTTCTCAATATATGAAAGTACCGGATTTTTTTCTTTTTCAGTTTCATAGTAAAATTTTACCTTATATTCTGTTTTATTATTATATATCATATATGATATACTTGTCAACCCCCTGCTCACGAGCGGAGGGTCAAGCCCTTTTTCAAACAAAAAGCGACCTCGATTGGTCGCCAAAATTTATCTATTTATAGTTTATCAAATATATTATACTTGTCAAACCCCTGCTCTTCGCCTAGTTCATGGTTATGGTTTACAGGCAAGATTAAAAAAGTATTTTAACTACACTGAAAAAACATTAAGTAAGCGTGTATGATTATAAATATCGCCAAAATAAGAATGGAAAGATTTACTCCCTTCCGCTGGTATTTTTTCAGGCCCAAATAAAGGGAGAAAAGCGAGGTAATCATGGTGGCCAAAAATAATACCCACATGATGAAATTTATGATTTTAAGAGTTCCCTCTTCCGGATTGGCAATGATAATGCCTTCATTGTTGCAGGGAGTAACCATTAAAAAAAGGTATAAAAAGTATAATACGGCCAGAATTAAACTTACGAACGCGTACTTATTGGTTATTTTTTTCTTATGCATTTCTTCCATACTGATATCCTAACACAAAAAACAAAAATATAATAAATCATTCGGAGTCTTAAAAATAAAAAAACCAAGTTAAGCTCAACAAGGAATAAAAAAGAGGTCCTTAAGCTTCTCCCTCGGCGCAAGAATAAAATATTAGAATAAACAAAGATTATTAGAATTGGGTCTCCGCCAAGCCAGAGGTCAGCATACAGGTTTTATAAAGATTATCCAAGTCTTTCCCCAAAAAAAATTAGTAGTTACTAAAAGTATTTTAGAACTTGGGGTCTGGGGGAATGCTTTTCCATTTTAGTACGTGTATAAGTATTATTCGCGTACGAAAATTCATTCCCCCAGCACTCTTTGATTCTTTCTGGTGTCAGAAAGAATAAACCCCAAAAAAGGATTTATTAATATTACTTAAATCTCGCCCAAAAAAATTCACTTTAGATATTACTGAATTATTATTCAGTAATAAATTCCAGCCGATCCTC
>CBDUSL010000052.1:0-4456 GCA_965370265.1 uncultured bacterium
GAAATGGGGATAAAAAATGATATTCGCGGCGAAAAAAACGTAAGAAACAGACTGAAAAAAGAAAAAGAAAAATATCGTAATATGAATGAAAAAGAAAAGAAATATTATGATACGGAAAAACTGGTCAATCCCTATTCCGATACCCGGATTTATTATGGCGATCCAAAAAGAAAAGTAAGCAGAATTTTAACCGGAATTGACATGGAAACTCCTGAATTATTCCTGGCTCAAAAATTGTCAGAAAAAAAACCGATAGACCTGGTAATTTCCCACCATCCGACCGGTCCCGGCTTGGCCGCTTTGCATGAAGTGATGAGTATGCAGGCGGAAATTCTGGCTTTATACGGAGTGCCTATTTCTATCGCCCAAAGCCTTCTTCATATTAGGATGGACGAGGTTTCCAGAAGCGTTAATTCGGCTAATCACAACCGGGCGATTGACGCCGCTCGTATGCTGGATATTCCGATCATGTCTACCCACACGGTGACGGATAATATTGTCACTAATTTTATCAAAAAGGCAATTGATAGGCAGAGGAAGAATATAGAAACAGTAGAAGACCTCCTGAATCTTTTCCAAAAAATACCCGAGTATCAGCAGGCAACCAGAGATAAAGCCGGTCCCAGACTTTTTGCCGGCAAGGAAACTAATTTCGCGGGAAAGATTGCCCTTACCGAACTGACCGGGGGAACCGAAGGTTCAAAAGATATCTACGAAAAAATGGCCCAGGCCGGTATTGATACGGTGGTGGGCATGCATATGTCCGAAGAGCACAAAAAAGAAGCGGAAAAAAGCCATCTAAATGTGGTTATTGCCGGCCATATTTCCTCGGATTCAATCGGGATGAATATATTTCTGGACGAATTAGAAAAAAGGGGAGTGGAAGTAATTCCCTGCTCCGGCTTAATTCGGATAAAAAGATTTAAGAAAGCAAAAAAGAAAATTCTTAAAAAAACAAAATCTAAACCAGTTAAAGCCAAGAAAAATCCGACTTCGCCCCTTCGGCGCCGCTCAGGGCTACGTCGGGTAAAGAAATAATATATGACTGAAGAAAGAACCCGCCTTCGTTCTTCGATGCGTCTCAGGACTACGGCGGGCAAGATATAGGGAATAAAAAATTATATGACTGAAGAAAGAACCCGCCTTCGTTCTTCGATGCGTCTCAGGACTACGGCGGGCAAGATATAGGGAATAAAAAATTATATGACTGAAGAAAGAATAGTTATGGCTAAAGAAAGAGCCGAGGATAAAACCCTGGACCTTACTTTGCGTCCCCGGGATTTTAAGGAATTTGTCGGGCAGGACAGAGTTTTGGAAAATCTGAATATATTTATAGGTGCGGCCAAACAGAGAAAAGAGCCGGTTGAACATGTCCTTCTTCATGGCGCTCCCGGCCTGGGTAAAACAACCTTGGCCCATATTATTGCCCGTGAAATGAATGCAAATCTAAAAGTGACTTCCGGCCCGGCCGTGGAAAAAGCCGGTGACCTGGCCGCTATTCTGACCAACCTAAGTGATGGAGATGTTTTTTTTATTGACGAGATACACCGCCTTAACCGGATTATTGAAGAAATTCTGTACCCGGCCATGGAGGATTATTTTATTGATATTGTTGTCGGCAAGGGCCCTTCAGCCAGAACCTTAAAACTTGATTTACCCAAGTTTACTCTGATTGGGGCCACTACTCGCCTAAGCCTTCTTTCCTCCCCTTTGCGCGACCGCTTTGGGATGACTTATCGGTTAGGGTTTTATGAAGACTTAGAGATTGAAAAAATAATACACCGTTCAGCTAAGATTTTGGGAGTGACTCTGGATAAGGAATCCAGTAAGATGCTTTCCGAGCGGGCCCGAAAAACCCCCAGAGTGGCTAACCGACTTTTAAAGAGGGTTCGCGATTATGCCCAGGTTAAGTCCGACGGCAAGGTTACCAAGAGTTTATGTGAAGCGGCCTTGGCTATGCTTGATATTGACGAAATGGGGCTGGACGATACAGACCGAAAAATACTGGAAATTATAATTGAAAAATACAAAGGCGGTCCGGTTGGCGTAAACGCGATTGCGGCCGGGATTCAGGAGGAAATGGAGACAATTGAGGATATTTACGAGCCTTATTTAATGCAGATTGGCTATCTGGTCCGGACACCCCGCGGCCGCTCTGTTACTGAAGAAGCTTACAAGCATTTAAGCAAGCCGGCTCCCCGCGATTTGCAGAAGAAGTTAGTGTGAGTGATCCAGTGATTGAGTGATCAAGTAATTAAGTTATTAGTTAAAATATTAATAGACGATTGGTGGCGCGAAAGGAAAATATATGGCTCGCGCTTTTTTTGATTTAAGAATTTGGCAAAAAGCCCAAAGTTTAGCTGAACAAATTTACAAAATAACTCAATCTTTTCCAAGGGAAGAAGTTTTTGGGTTGACTTCACAACTAAGAAGAGCAGCAGTTTCTGTTACCGCTAATATCGCAGAAAGTCATAGAAGATTCCATTATAAAGATAGGTTTCGCATTCTTTATATTAGCCGAGGCGAAATATATGAAATTCAAAGTCACTTAAGAATCGCTTTAAGTCAAAATTATTTAACCGATAAAAATTTTAAAATCCTTGATGAAAATTATAATGGCTTAGCCAAAGGAATTAATTGTCTTATTAGTAGTCTTTCAAAAAAAATCTCTATATCTTAATCGCTTGATTACTTAGTATCTATTATGCTAAGATAAAAAGCTATTTTTAACATGATCTTTTAAAAAATCAAGGAGGCAGAAATGAAATACGCCATGATTTTCCCGGGACAAGCGACAGAGATAGTTGACCCCAGAGAAGGCTTAAGCAATTTCTCAGGCGCTAAAAGTGTTTTTGGCTTCGGTGACAGGTTCTTTCAAGGTCTTTACGAAAAATCACCGGAAGAGCTGACGTTCACTCTAAACCAGCAGCCCGGAGTTGCCCTCCATAGTTTGGCCGTGGCTAATGCCCTTAATACCGAAGGTTTCCAACTTCCGGATTTCGTGTCTGGGCATAGTTTGGGAACGGTAGTTTCTCTTATTTATACGCGTGTGCTTCCGGACGAGATTGGCATGAAGACTTTGTCTTCAAGAGCGCAAATTACCCAGAAATGGGCGGACAAAAAACCCGGCAAAATGGCGGCTATTCTTGGCCTTAGTTATGAGGAAATTAGTTGGGTCTGCCAAAAGTTTTCTTTACTGCAGGGCAAGATTGTGGTGATCGCTAATTATAATGAACCAAGGCAAATTGTAATTTCCGGCCAAGCAAAAGCGGTTGATGAAGTCAGTGATTATTTAAAAAAGTATCAGCCGAAAAAAATTATCCCTCTTCCGACTAAGGTTGCCTTTCATTCACCTTTGATTAGAGAAGCTTCAGAGGAATTTGACCATGTTCTTTCAGAGCAGAATTTTCTGGACCCGATGAACAAAATAGCCGTCGTGGTTGATAATAAGATTATATACCATGGGCCTAAAATCAAGGGATATATGCAGGGTCATATGCTTCGCCCGGTAATGTGGACTTATGCCATTATGAACATCATTAATAAACTCCGTATCAGGAATTTTCTGATCGTGGGGCCAGGCCAGAAGATGGTCAAGATGATTCAGAGAACGGTTAAATTCCACAAAATCGAGGGAGTTAAAGTTATTTGCCTTTCTACCGGCGAAGAAATAGAAAAATT
Organism: uncultured bacterium; assembly: GCA_965370265.1. Taxonomy (GTDB): domain Bacteria; phylum Patescibacteriota; class Patescibacteriia; order JAXHNJ01; family JAXHNJ01; genus CBDUSL01. Next base: position 3,682 of record CBDUSL010000052.1, read on the forward strand.
CCTTCAAAGCCCTTTTGCCTGATTTATGGGCAGCCCCGTTTATGATTTATGGACGGGGTTTTTTCTTTTTTAAAAAATAAACTATAATTATTAAATATGAAACTCTCCCAATTTGATTATCATTTACCAAAAGAATTAATTGCTCAGAAGCCGGTTAGGCCGAGAGAGAATTCCCGGCTAATGGTTTTAGATAAAAAAAAGAAGAAAATTAAACAAGATTATTTTTATAACCTACCTGATTATTTAAATGCCGGTGATGTTTTGGTTTTTAATGATTCAAAAGTTTTTCCGGCCCGCTTGCCCGCTAAAAAATTAACCGGCGGTAAGCTGGAAGTTTTTTTACTGCGCAAAGAAGGTAATTTTTGGGAGTGCCTAGTTGGTGGTAAAGTTAGGAGAGAAGGAATAGAGTTTACGGTTGGAAAAGTTTTAAGAGGCAAAATAGTTAAGAATCTAGGCGACGGTTTATGGCAGGCCAGATTTAATTTAAAAGGGAAGAAATTTTGGCAGGAAGTTAACGAATATGGAGAAGCGCCCACTCCACCTTATATAAAAAAGAAATCAAATCTAAAAGAATACCAAACCATTTTTGCCAGAAAAGAAGGTTCGGTGGCCGCCCCCACAGCCGGTTTTCATTTCAGTAAAAAGTTATTAAATGACTTGAAGAAGAAAGGAATTAAAACAGAGTTTGTTACCCTACATGTTGGTTACGGCACTTTTCAACCGGTAAAAGTTGATGACATAAAGAAACACAAAATGCACCAGGAATTTTTGGAAG
>CBDUSL010000053.1:0-4321 GCA_965370265.1 uncultured bacterium
TGATTAGTCCCGATGTTCCGACTTTGTCGGAAATCGGGATCCCGATTTCGCCGTAGCGAACATCGGGACTCAGTGGCTAGAGCGCTATCCTCACACGATAGAAGTCCCTGGTTCAAATCCAGGATCACCCACCAAGTTCGGCGGGGTCGTGCCTAACATTAATATGTATTATGTTTATATATTACAAAGCCAGAAAGACGAAAAATATTACATTGGCGTAACTTCAAATATTAAAAAGAGAATAAAAGAACATAATTCAGGACTTTCAAAATCTACCAAGTATCGCAGACCATTTTTACTTCTAAGATTAGAAAAATACGCCAATATAAAACTAGCCTATAAAAGAGAAAGATTTTTAAAATTAAAAAAAAGCGCTAAGATATTAAAGAAAATTATTGATGATTAGTCCCGATGTTCCGACTTTGTCGGAAATCGGGATCCCGATTTCGCCGTAGCGAACATCGGGACTCAGTGGCTAGAGCGCTATCCTCACACGATAGAAGTCAGAGGTTCGAATCCTCTATCGTCCACATGGAACAGGATCCTTACACCTGCCTGTGGCAGGCAGGCGATAGAAGTTCACTTGCCCGCCGTAGTCCAAAGGACAAAGGCGGGAATCCAGGATCACCCACCATTAATAATTTATTGAGTATATAAAATGCCCACCCAAAAAGAAAAAGAAAAATCTGATTCCACGGAAGCTACGACTGATAAGAAAACACCTAAATCAGAAGAGAACCACAGCTCTCATGTTCGGCCGGGCTTTCGAAGAATTGCCCGATTGCAGAAAAAAGAAGAATTTCTACCCTCCTTTACCAAATCTTTCGTCTCTTTTATTTTTGAAGTTTTAAAGGTAGTTGTTATTTCCCTAGTCATTATTATTCCTATCCGTTATTTTTTAATCCAGCCCTTTTATGTTCGTGGTGCATCTATGGAACCGAATTTTTATGATAACGAATATTTAATTATCAATGAAATCAGCTATCGTTTTTCTGATCCGGACAGGGGTGATGTAGTGGTAATTCGGGAGAAAAAAGATGTGGATGATTATTTAATAAAAAGAATTATTGCTCTGCCAAATGAAAAAGTTCAGATTATGGGTGGAGTGGTAAATATATTTAATGATGAAAATCCGGAAGGAATTATTCTTGAGGAAAATTATTTGAAAAAAAACATTTTTACTTCCGGTAATTCCACTACTACCCTAAAAGACCAGGAATATTTTGTCATGGGCGATAATCGAAGTTCTAGTCTTGACTCCAGAAGCTTTGGCCCCATTATTAAGGATGATATTGTGGGCAGGGCTTGGATTAGGGCCTGGCCTCTTTATAAAGCCACTTATTTTACCTCACCAATTTATAATTTTTAATATTATGCCAAAAAAGAAAGAAGAAAACCTACCCCCGAAGCTTTTAAGAGGAATGAAAGATATTCTTCCCAGTAATCAGAAGTGGTGGCATTGGGTTAGAGAAAAAGTAAAAAATATAGGAGAAACATACGGTTTTTCAAGAATTGATACCCCGATAATGGAGGAAACAAAGCTTTTTGTCCGTTCTATTGGCGAGGAAACCGATATTGTGGAAAAGGAGATGTACTCTTTTAGCAAGGGAAGCGAAAAAATTTCCTTAAGGCCGGATGGAACTGCTCCGATTGCCCGAGCTTATGTTGAACACGGGATGGTTAATCAGTCTCAGCCGGTTAAGCTTTATTATCTTGGTCCTTTCTTCCGGCATGACCGGCCTCAAGCGGGTCGTTACCGCCAGTTCTGGCAATTTGGCTTTGAGGTTATGGGAGAAAGCCATCCGATACTAGATGCTGAGTTGATACTTTTAGCCCATTCAATTTATAAAGAGATGGGACTGGACGTAAATATTCAGGTAAATAGTATCGGCTGTGATTCCTGTCGGGAAGAATACAAAAGGTCTTTGGCTAATTACTATCGGCCTCGCCGAAGCGTTCTTTGCGAAAACTGTAAAAATCGTTTCAGTAAAAATATTTTGCGCCTGCTTGACTGTAAACAAAAAGAATGCCAGGAAATTACCAAAGAAGCACCTCAGATAATTGACCATGTTTGCGAGGAATGCCGGGAACATTTCGTCCAGGTCTTGGAGTACCTGGATGATCTTGAAATTTCTTATACTCTTAACCCTCATTTGGTAAGAGGTCTTGATTACTATACCCGCACGGTTTTTGAAATTTGGATGGCGAATGAAGAGGGAAGCAGCCAATCCGCATTGGGCGGGGGAGGAAGATATAATAATTTGGTCGAATCTTTAGGCGGAAGGAAGACTCCGGCTATTGGATTTGCTTCAGGAATTGAAAGGCTGATTATCAAATTAAAAGAAAATAATATTGAACCTCCTCGTAAAGAGAAACCGGACATTTATGTGGCCCAGCTTGGAGATAAAGCCCGCAAGAAATGCCTTAAACTTTTTGAATATCTTAGAAAAAAAGGGTTAAAAGTAACAGAAAGCCTTTCCAAAAACGGGCTAAAAAGTCAGCTTGAATCTGCGGACAGAAAAGGGGTAAAGTTTACTTTAATAATGGGGCATAAAGAAATAATGGATAGCACCGTCCTTATTCGTGATATGGAAAGTGGAATCCAGGAAGTGGTTGATTATGAAAAAGTTTATGAAGAAGTCAAAAAACGTCTTGAGAAAAGAACCCCCAACTTAATTAATGGAAAAAAATAATGCCAAAATGTATTTTTTGCCAAATAATTAAAAAAGAAATACCAAGCAAATTTTTTTTTGAAGACAATCATTTAATTGTTTTTCATGACATTAATCCCAAAGCTCCGGTCCACTTACTGATAGTGCCTAAAAAACATATTTTATCGGTTAATGAATTGGAGGAAAAAGACTCCGTATTGATAAGTAAAATGGTTTATAGAGCCAAAAAAACGGCTAAAGAATTAGGAATTTCCAAAAATGGATATCGTTTAGTCTTCAATTGTGGTTCTGACGGGGGACAGGCGGTAGGCCACCTGCATTTGCATTTATTAGGGGGTAAAAAGCTTAGTTTTTAGTTTGACGACTGTAGGAAAAAAGTGTTATATTATACATGCTATTTAATTAACAATTTAACAAATATTTTACAAGAAGGAGGTGGAAAAAATTGGTCGAAGTGAGGAAAAAGGACGGAGAGTCTGTCGAAAGTCTACTCCGGCGCTTTACCAAGAGACTGCAACAAAGTGGTAAGTTGCTAAGAGTCAAAAAAGGCCAGTTCTACCAGACACCAAAAAACAAACGAGAGCAAAAAGAAGATGCCCTGCGACGCAAAGAATTAAGGGAAACAAAGGAGTATCTTCGTAAAATCGGCAAATTAGATGATATTCGTGATGGCAGAAAAGTGGCTCAAATTCTTAAAAAAGAAATTAAACAAAAAAAGAATAATAAATGACCCTCAAAGATAGATTAGAGGACGATTATAAAAAGGCTTTCAAAGGAAAAAAGAAAGTGGTAGTTGGTGCACTGCGGCTTCTTAAAGCTGAAGTAAAAAATGAAGAAATTGCCAAGAGAAAAGATTTTGATGATAATGAAGTTTTGGATGTAATTATGAAAGTAGCCAAACGTCATCAGGATTCTTTTGAAGCTTTTGAAAAAGGCAACCGCCGGGATTTGGCTAAAAATGAGAAAGAACAGAGGAAGGTTTTAGAAGAATATTTGCCTGATAAACTTTCCGAAGAAGAGCTTCGGGATATTATTGATGAAATGATTGAAAAGGTGGGAGCTAAAGGGCCAAGGGATTTTGGCAAAGCGATGGGAGCAGTGATGAAAAAAGTAAAAGGACAAGCTGACGGTACCCTGGTTAACAAAATAGTCAAAGAAGAATTAGATCGAGCTGATCGCGCTCAACTCGATAAGTCTGAAGATAAAAAGAATAGTTAATAAGTCCTCCATATGGACTTTTTCAAAAAAAACAAAAAAATATTCTCCACTTTTTTAATTATGGTATTTATCGTAGGAGGTTTTTTTGTTTTCTCTGAAAATGCATCTGCTCAGACTACTTCTTATTCTATTGAGGATTATGGCGCTTCGACAGGACTAACCACGGTAGATTTAAAAACTTTAGCCATAAATGTAATCAAATGGGTCTTGGGGGTTATCAGTTTAGTGGCGGTTTCTCTTTTGATATACGGCGGTGTTCTTTGGATGACCTCAAGGGGAAATGAAGAAAAAATCGCGAAGGCCAAAAAAGTAATAATTAACACTCTTATCGGTATGGTGATTATTATTCTGGCCTGGGCGATTGTTCTTATGGTTGGAAGGTTTATCACTGGATCATCCGGTGATGACACTTGTTGTACGCCGGGAGATAT
>CBDUSL010000054.1:0-4298 GCA_965370265.1 uncultured bacterium
CCGATTATGCTGGCTTTTGCCTTGCTTTTAGCGAAAAAAAGCAGAGTTAAATGGTATTGGCTTTTGCTATTGTTGATTTTAACTCTGACTAATTTTATTTTAGCTTTATCCAGGGCTGCTTATATTGCTCTGGCCGCGGCCATGCTTTTTATCCTGATAGTTTATTTTAAAAGATTTTTTTCCTTAAAAAGAATAATCGGTATTATTATTGTGGTATTTTTAGTTTACTCAATATTCATTAGAGTATTTAATTTAACCGAAGATCATAGTTTGTATTTTGAAAAATTTGTTACCCAGGCGACCAGTATTTTTACGGGAGCTTCTTTTTCTGACCGAGCGGATACAATGTCTCAAGCCTGGGAGATGTATAAGCAAAAACCCTGGCTGGGGGTGGGAACGGGCAACTTTGGTCCGACAGCGGCCTGGTATCCGCTAGTTACTCCGGAAAGGGGCTGGCTGATTGTCAACAATATTTTTCTGGAAGTATTATCCGAAACAGGTATTTTTGGCCTTCTTTCTTTTCTTTGGCTTTTGGCTATATTATTCTACCGGTCATTTAAAGCCATTTTAAGGGCCCACGATGAATACTTAAAAGCGGTAATGATTGGGCTTCTGGCCGCCTTTATCGGGGTTATTGTCCAGTACCAGACATTTTCAATCTTATACATTATTCATATATGGTTTTTATTCGGTTTGATGATAGCCGTTCAGAATCTTATTTTAAATAATAAAAAAGAAGAAGTATAATAAGAACATGACAGAAACAATACTCATTATAGTCGGTTTAACCCTTTTTATTTTATTAGCGGCTAAAAAAATAAAATTTTCCCTGGTTATTATTAATATTCTTCTGGCCACTTATTTAATTCGCTTTAATATTTTTAATATTCCGTTTACCTTTTTGGAAATGATGATTTTGGCTTTAACGGCTGTTTGGCTGGTAAAGGTGATATTAAAAAAAGAAAAAATATATTTAAGTTCATATTTTAGTATTATTCTGCTTTTTTTACTGGTGGGGATTGTTTCTGTTTTTATCTCTCCGGATATTAAAGCCGCTCTTGGTATTTATAAGGCCTATTTTATCGAACCGGCCTTATATTTCTTGGTATTTATTAATGTAATCAAGGAAAGAAAAGATATTAAGCTGATAGTCTTTTCGTTTGGTGCGGCGGCCCTCGTCATTTCCCTTATTGCCGTCTGGCAGTACCTTAATATTTTCCCCGGACTTGAACCTTATATCTCTGAAACACCCAAAAGAGCAACCTCTCTTTTTGAATTCCCTACGGCCGTCGGGAAATTCCTCGGGCCGATTATCTGTCTTTTCCTGGCCTTAATATTTGTCGGTAAAGAAAAAATAAAAACTAACTGGCGTTACCTTACCTATCTTTGGGGAGTGATTATTTTTTCTTTATTGGCTACAATTTTTTCTTTTACCCGAGCCGCTCTTTTGGGAATTCTGGCCGCTTTCATACTAGTTAGTTTTTTCAGCCGGTATAAAAAAATTATCTGGTTTTCTCTCCTGGTAATTATATTAATATTTATGGCCATTCCCTGGAGCCGTGAACAGATTTTTTCAGTGGTTTCCGGTTCGGATACCTCCACGGACGTTCATGTTATTATGTGGCAGGGAACCTGGAAGATGCTAAAAGCCCATCCCATTACCGGGGCTGGCCTGGCCGGATTTCCGGAAGTTTATAATTTATACCGAGATGCTGCTCACACAGAACTTTTTCCCTATCCCGATAACTTTTTTCTGGCGGTTTGGGCCGAACTTGGCTTGGCCGGAGTAGCTCTCTTCTGCTGGTTAATCATAAAATTTTTAAAAGAGGCGGCTAATACTTTTAAAAAATCTTTTGAAAGATACGATAAAAAATTATTAGTTGGTTTAATGGCAATGATTGTTTACTTTATCGTTCATGGTTTTTTTGATACTCCTTATTTTAAGAATGATTTGTCCGTAATGTTCTGGGCTTTTGTCGGATTATTGGTGGTGATAAAAAAATTAAACCAATCTGGACAAAAAGGCGAAAATGGTGTATAATAGGAAGGTAAAATAAAAACAAAAAAGCGAAAATGGCGAAAATAAAAACAAAAACATTTTTTACCTATATTTTCTGTACTGTAATTACCTTTGCCGTAATTACTTTTTTGTTTATGGGAATAAGTGAAGCCCGTCGCCCAATTGAGATAAAAAACGCGGTTTTGCATATTGACGGAATAAACGTCGAAGATGAATATCTTTCCTCAGTTTTTAAACCAAACTTCAACTTTAATATGATTGGCTTTAAATGGCAGGGCGAGGTGGAGTTATATATCCGGGTTTATAAGAATGAATGGACAGAATGGTATTTAGCCGAAGAAATGGAACCAGGGAGAAAAGAGGAAAAAATATGGCAATTCAGTGATCCCTTATTCTTTGATAAGTCAGATTATTTTCAATTTAAAATATTAGGAAACAGTGTAGCAGACTTAGAAATAACGGCCCTTAATACCAAAAGAGAGGAAAGTCTAACTTTTTTAACTTCTTTTTTTAAGAGTCTTGAGGCAAGGGCCGATAACATAGATTTAGATATTATTAGCCGGAGCGGATGGGAGGCCGATGAAAGCTGGCGTTTTGATGAGGATGATGAAATATGGGAGTCAGAGTACGATCAGGTAACCAAACTTATTGTTCATCATACGGCTGGTTCAGACGGCGGAGACGACCCGGCAGCGGTCATTAGGGGGATTTATTATTGGCACGCCATCGGCCGTGAATGGGGGGATATCGGCTATAATTATTTAATAGATACTGAGGGTAATATTTACGAGGGTCGTTATGGGGGAGACGGAGTAATCGGGGCCCATGCTTATAATGAAATTGATGAATTGAGCTACAACCGGGGAACCATGGGAGTATCTGTTTTGGGCAATTATCAAACTACTGATATCCTGGCAACCGCTTCAAAAACTTCTCTAACCGATTTAATGGCGGTAAAGTCTCAGCTCTTTGGCTTTGAGCCCAACAGTTCAAGTTTATTTCATGATGAAAATATTCCAAACATTGTCGGGCATCGTGACGTGGACGCTACTTTATGCCCGGGGGATAATATTTATAATCAGTTAGATGATATTGTAGAAGAAACCCAAGATAAGTATGAAGGTCTTGAGCCTTTAGCTGCTTCCCAAAAAGCAGCCAGTTTCTCCGATCAAAGCGCCACTTCTCTTGAAATTCAGACAGGCGATGAACAAACTGTCTGGGCCGATTTTAAGAATGGCGGAAACACAACCTGGCGGAGCTATGTTGAAGACGCCCCTAAAATAACTGTTTCAAAATCAAGTAATGTTCAGGCTTCCAATTGGATTTCAGATGAAATTGTTGCTACTTTAGAAACAGCTAATGTTGAGCCGGGGGAAGTAGGGCGTTTCAGTTTTAAAATTAAAGCCCCTTCAGATGTGATTCGGCTTGACCAAACTTTTTTACTAAAATGGGGAGATGTCACCTTATCTTCCGTAAGTTTTCATATTGAGGTAACCGGCCTTGAGTACGCCGCTAATACTTTCGGTCATAATATTCTGCCGGCCACTTTCCCTGGAACTTTAAGAAATATAACGGTTACTTATAAAAATATTGGCCTTAATTCATGGGCAAGGGACAATGTTTATTTAGAAATAAAAAATGAAAATGATTCTCAAAGTGAATACTACTCCTCTTGGCCTGATACTTTAGGTAAAATAAGAATTACCGAAAGCAGTGTTACTAAACAGGGGACAGCTACTTTTACTTTTCAGATGAAAAGTCCTTCTGTCGCCCACTACCGAACATTTTTTCGGTTATACCGGGAGAATGGAGATTTAATTCCGGGGAGTATCCATTCGGTTCGAACCAGGGTAGATTCAACCTATCAGGCGAAGATTCAGGAACATAATATTCCAGTCGCTATGTTGAACAGCTGGCATGTGCCGGTTACTTTAAAATTTAAAAACACCGGACTAATGACCTGGGATAAAAATGTAGTTTTAAATGTTTATGACGGTGACTGGCGTAACAGCGCTTTTTCTCATCAGTCCTGGCCTTCCGACTGGGGTAATTTCAGCTTTCAGGAATCAGTAGTCAGGCCGGGAGAAACCGCTACTTTTCGCCTGACTCTTTTCCCGCCTTTCAAAGCCGGAACATACTACACTATTTTTAAACTGGAATACAAGGGCCGGCCTGATATCGCCATTCAGGGCGATTGGGATCCCTTAATGCGGGTCGATGAAAGTGATTTAACTCTTAATCAAAGCTACCAGGCCGAATTTCAGTCAGTTTCTGCTCC
>CBDUSL010000055.1:0-4198 GCA_965370265.1 uncultured bacterium
TATATTCGGTTAATAAAAGTCTAGTTGTTCCTTTTTACAAAAAACGAAAGGAGAGTGAATAAATTAATGGAATCTGACGTAAGTGATTTTCTAGTTGGTGTTCATAATTGCCTATCTTTACATCCCCGGTTCAAGAAACCGATTAATTATCGGTTCACAGAAGGACTTAGTCATAGCGAAGCCTGTATAGCTATATGGTTTTTTCTCGGATCAATCGAGCATCGTCTCAGTATTTCACAACTTCAATTTTTAATCAGGGTTCTCGATCGGCAGATCGTTCCTAAAGGAGTAAAAATTACTTTCCGCAAGAGACTATTCTGGACTAACCAAGTCAGAAATAAAAAGTTTATTTATAATCTAGCCAAGGCTAGAAGGAAAGTAGCCAGAGAAATCACCAGAAAAAGAAAGATTAATACTTCTCCGCAAGAGAACAAAATCCTCTCCATTCATCATTAAACCGCCCCTTAACCCCATCGAGTTCAGCTCGACGGGGTTTTTTATTTACCCTCCGAATCTTTAGTGAAAGAGGGTTTACTTCCAACCAAAACTACAAACTCACCTCTTACTTTTTCGGGTGTTTTTTTAAAGAAACTATTTATTTCATTAATATTACCCCCAATAACTTCTTCGTGTATTTTAGTCAATTCTCGACAGATAACTACTCTTCTCTTTTCTCCCAATACTTTTTCTAAACTTTCTAAAGTTTTTAAAATCCGGTGAGGAGATTCATAAAAAATAACTGTTTCTTTGGATTCTGCTATTCTTTTAAACAATGTTTCCCGGCCTTTTTTATGGGGTAAAAAACCAAGAAATAAGAACTTATCACAGGGCAAGCCGGATACTGAAGCGGCGGCCGCTACCGCAGAAACACCGGGAATAACTCTTATCTCCACTTGATGGGCTAATTCAGCCGAAATTTCGGCTACTAACCGGCCGCCCGGGTCGGCTATCCCGGGAGTGCCGGCGTCCGAAACAAGAGCGGCCGATTCGCCTGATATAAGTCTTTTAATAATACTATCAACCTTTTTAATTTTAGAATGCTGATGATAACTGACTAAAGATTTTTTTATATTATAATAGTTTAAAAGTTTTAAAGTATGCCGGGTATCCTCACATATAATAAAATTAACTTCTTTAAGTGTTTCCAGAGCTCTTTGGGAAATATCCTTGAGATTACCAATGGGAGTACCCAGAATGTAGAGAGTAGTTTTCATAAATAAATTCAAACCCTGAATAATTTATCCAGGGCTGATTAATTAATAATTTTTCTCCTAAGCAATTTCTTCGGTTTCCAGTTTGCCATCTTTGTCTATTTTGTCCCGGAAAAAATCCTTAAGAAACTCATCCCCGATGATAGCAATAGGAATAGCCAGGATAATACCGAGAATACCCATCAATCTGGCGCCAAGAAGCATTACTATAATTACAACAATAGGATTGAGACCGGTTACTTTTTGCATTATCTTCGGGACTAAAATATTATTTTCAAGCTGCTGGATTATTATATAGAGAATAACCACAAAAATCGCGGTCCAGGGAGAGATGGTAAGAGCAATCAAAACGGCTGGAACTGCCCCGATAATCGGGCCGGCGTAAGGAATAAATTCAGTCAGACCGGCAATCAGACCTAAAACAAGCGCATAAGGAATCCCCAAGATTACCAGCCCGATAAAACTCGCTACTCCAATGATAAGACTCAAGATAAGCTGACCCTTCATCCAATGAGAGAGACGGGTCTGAATCCTTTCTACCAACTGGATAAGATAAGGCTGATATTTAGCGGGAGAAACACCGGTAATAAATTTTTTCAATCCGTTTTCAATTAAAACAATATAAAAGGTAAGGACCAGAATACCGACAAGAGAAAACAAACCGCCAAAAATTCCGGAAAGACCGGCAAAAATACTGGAGGTAATATTGCCAAGAGTAGAGACTATCGATTGAAGGCTGTTTTGAATAGTTTCGGCCAGTTCACTCCCCTCGACTCCAGTGCCCGGTATTCCAGAGGCAACTTTTTCATAAAGAGCGGGGAAATTGCCGGCAAACTGGGAAAGCTGGTTGGTCATAGCCGGAATAATCAAGGCGATGGCCATACTTATCAGCCCGAAAATTATTGTATAAATTATTATAATACTGACAATTCTTGGAATACTCTTTTTCTGAAAGTTATTAACCCATGGATTAATAGCGGTAGCGATAATAGCGGAAACAAAAACAATAATTATAACGTCCCTTACGTAAAACAAAAAAAGAAGAACTAAAATCAAAACTACCAATTTAATCAGTGTCTTCATGGAAATATCGACTGATTTTGTTTTTTCTTCTGTCATAGTACTTTTATTATAAAATTATTTCAGCTTTTGGTCAACAAAAAGATTGAACTCTTTTTTGTGCTTAAAAGGGCCAATAACAGCGATATTTAATTGGTTCTTTTTAAATAACTTACTGGCTACTCTCTGAATATCTTCTTTAGTCACTTTTTCCGCTTTTTTGAATTTCTTTTCAGGAGTTTCAAGCTTGCCCGTAAGCATATATTGTTTGGTAAAATAAGAGGCAATCTCATTAGATTCTTCCAGTGAAAGCACAAGCTTGCCTTTTAGAAAATCTTTAGCTCGCCTTAATTCCGAAGCTTTGACTCCTTCTTTTTTCACTTTTTTGAGCTCCTCCCAGATAATTTCAATCGCTTCAAAAATTCTGGTTTTATCAAGCCCGGCCTGGATAAAAAAATTGCCAGTGTCTTCATATATATTAGGAATGGCCTTTATAAAATAACAGAGACTCTTTTTTTCTCGCACATTAATAAAAAGGCGGGAGCTCATTGAACCGCCGAGTATAATCGCCATGAGATATAAGGCATAAATATCCTTATGAAAATAAGAAAAGCCGGGAAAGCCAAGAGACAGTTGAACCTGGTTAGTATCCTGGAATTTAATCCTTACCGCCGGTTTTTTCTGGGAATGGGCATATTTTTTAAAAAGAGGAGTTTTTTTATCAGTCGGAGGCAGATTAAAATATTCTTTAACTAAATTAGTAACGTTTTCTTCATCAAACCGGCCGGCTATCCCGATAAACATATTGTTCGGCCGATAAAACTTATTTTTATAATTTACTAAATCTTTTCTGGAAAAACGGCGAATATTCTCTTTGGGTCCGGCAATCAACCGGCCAAGAGGCGTGTTCCCATAAATAGTTTCTTCAAAATATTCTTCCATATAAATCAAAGGATTATCTTCATACATATTAATCTCTTCCACAATTACCCCTTTTTCTTTTTTAATTTCTTTTTGTTCAAATTTTGAATTTATTAAAATATCAGAAAGAATATCCAGAGCCATTTTTATTTTTTTGTGGTGAATTTTAATATAATAACCCGTGTAATCCTTGGAAGTAAAAGCGTTGAATTCCGCGCCCACCCCGTCCAGCTCCCGGGCAATAGAAAGAGTACTCGGTCTTTTCTTGGTTCCCTTATACATAATGTGTTCAACAAAATGAGAAAGACCGTTTTCTTTTTTTGATTCGTATCTTGAGCCAACTTTAAAAAGAACTAAAACAGTAACTGCTTTAGTTTCATGAAGAGGAGACAGAATTAAATTTATTTTGTTTTTGAGGATTATCTTTTTAAACATAATTATTTCAGCTTTTCCTCAAGATAACTTGTAAGCTCTTCTATAGCTATTCTTTCCTGCTTCATGGAGTCTCTTTCCCTGACCGTTACTTTTTTATCCTCCAAAGAATCAAAGTCTATTGTCACACAAAAGGGAGTACCAATCTCATCCTGGCGCCGATAACGGCGGCCGATTGAAGCCACTTCATCATATGCACACATAAAATGCGATTTTAGTTCATCATAAATCTCTAGAGCTAACTTAGAAACCGGCTCTTTTTTAGATAGCGGTAAAACGGCCACTTTTATGGGGGCTAAATCTTTATGAAGGCGCAAAACAACCTCCTCTTCTTTATTACTCTCTGTTGTAGTGCTCCGTCCGCCTTTTATTTCTTCATAAGCATCAAGTAAAAAAGCCAAGGCCGGCCTTTCTACCCCAAAAGAAGGTTCAATCACATAAGGGATAAATTCCTCTTTTTCGTTTTTATATTTAAAGCCATGGGCTTTTAAGTCATAATCCGTCCGGTTGGCAATACCAATTAATTCCCCATAACCTTCCATAAAAGGCCAGTTATATTCAAGGTCCGTCGTTGC
>CBDUSL010000056.1:0-4132 GCA_965370265.1 uncultured bacterium
TGCTACTTACTTTATTTCATACTTGTTTATAAAAAAAACGAAAGAAAAAGAACATGAAATTTAAATTATTTACGGCCACAAAAGCATTTATTAACCACAAGGGAAAAATTTTAATACTAAGAGAGTCGGCTAAATATGAAGATGGTGCTAATGAAAATAAATATGACGTACCCGGAGGAAGAGTGATACCGGGTCAGCGCTTTGACGAAAGTTTAAGGAGGGAAATCAAAGAAGAAACAGGATTAGAAGTTGAAATTGGAAAACCTTTTTTTGTTAATGAATGGCGACCTATCGTCCGTGGAGAACAGTGGCAAATTATTGGCACTTTTTTTGTGTGCCATGCTAATTCTGATCAGATAAAGCTAAGCATAGACCACGATAACTTTAAATGGATAGAGCCAAAAGAATACAAAAATTATGACTTGATCGAAAACCTTCATCCTGCCTTTGAAGCTTTTTTAAACAAATAAAAGAGGCGCTTCGTAAGGAAACGCCTTGTTTTTGATTATTGGAACATTCATTTACCAGGTGTCAGAGAAGTTTTCTCGAAGTGAAGAAATTCTAAGTAATCAAGGTACGTTTTGGCATGGGGACTATGTATCATCTCAGATCGGCAAAGTTTTATCATCTGTACTTTCCAAGAAGGATATATTCCGCTGAGAGACCTTAAGAGATCTCTGATTTTTTCGTTATGCACACTTTGCCAAAATGTATTCAGCTTATCCTTCCCCTTTTTAGTAAGGATGGTTCTTTGGTCTTCAAATCCCACTAATGGTGCTTTAAAATCCTCCTTATCATCTAATACAGGAAAAGGAAATTCCCCAAGTTCAGCACAGAACAATGTGTCTTGAGTATGCTTTCCAGCACCAGATACAGTAATACCTTCAGGCAAGTTCGGAGAACTAATTTGAATAAAGGCCGAGACTTTAATCATTTCTTCTTTTTTCTCCTTACACATAGCTTCCTCCTACTGATTAAGCCAAAATCTAAAGTTCATTTGATGTTTCGATTTTAGAATTTAGCACAACAATTAAAGTCTGTCAAGACATAAAAAAAACACTCCCCTAAAAGGGGCCTAAAAAATGTTTTTTGTTTAGCGCAGGCTAGCCACCGCTTTGCGGGGTCCCGAAAACCCTTACTTTGATTTAAAGTGCGGGAAAAGCCCGCGCTGTATTAATTTTTTTAATCCAAATACTTGGCTTTATTGGCGGCGTGTTCGTCACCGGTGACTGACCAGACGGTTTCGCCGTCTTCTTTATTTAGATAATAATAATACTCATTAGCTGTCGGATAGATAGCTGCTTTGATTGAAGTAATTGAAGGATTACAAATTGGTCCAGGGGGAAGGCCCGGATACAAATAAGTATTGTAAGGAGAATCCGTTTCTAAATCAGAATAAGTCGGTTGTCTTTCCGACTTGCCGGTCGCGTAATTAACTGTGGCGTCTGACTGCATGGCCATACCGATTTCTAAACGCCTATAAAAAAGATCAGCTCCCATCTGGCGATCTTCGTATGTACTCAATTCTTTTTCCAAAATAGAAGCCATGGTCACTATTTCAAATATGGTTTTTTCTTGTTTTTGAATTTCTGCTCTTAATTCTTCGGTAAGTTTTTCGTCAAAGTTATCCAGCATCTTTTTTATAATATCCTTAGCTTGTGAATCTTTATATATCCGGTAGGTATCCGGAAAAAGATATCCTTCCAGATCAACTGATTCGTCTTTGTCCGCCAAAAAATTATAAACTTCGTCAGGCAAAATTTCTTTGGTGTTTATAACGGCTACCGCCGCTAAAAAATCTTCTTTACTGACGATTTCGTTTTCATCCAGATAATCCCCTATTTCTCTATTACTCCACCCTTCCAAAACTTTTACCGTCCTTTCATTGGAAAGAAGCTTACCTTGGCTGATAACTTTCACGATATCTTTTATACTCATGGCTGTGGAAAGCTGATAACTGCCGGCCTGCATTTTGCTGGCCACCCCTTCAATATAAGCATATACCTTAAAAGCAGTTATATTTTTTATTAACTTTCTTTCCTTGAGCACATCCGCAATCTCAGAAAGGCCGTCTCCCTGTTCAATAATAATTTCTTTTTCAACTGTTTCGTCCGAAGCAGGAGTGGAAATTTGGGTAACAAAATAAAAAAAGAGCAGGACAATTACCAAAAAAATGCCTGTTAGAATTAAATATTTATACCTGCGTATCCCGTCAATCATATTAAAGAAATTTATTTTTCTTTTTCTTTTCCAAAAGACTGACTATCTCTCTCACCCCCTGGGCCTGTTCCTTTGGGCAAATTAACAGGGCATCTTTTGTGTTAATAACGACAAGATTTTCTACGCCAGCCGTAGCCACCATCTTATCGGTTAAGTTATAGATCAGGCTGCCCCTGGTTTCTACTCCAATATGCTCCCCTAAAACAACATTTCCGTCTTTAGACTTATTCATAATCTCCATAACATTACACCAGTGGCCAACATCAGTAAAGTTAAAAGCGGCCGGAATAACCAGCATCTTATTTTTAATTTTTTCCATGATACCGAAATCTATGGAGATAGGCTTTAATTTTTTGAATTCTTCTTTGACTATTTTCCTCTCTTTATCAGTGCCAAGAGACTTTTCGATTTTCTTGAGAATCCGGAAGTGGCTAGGCAGATGCTTCTCAAACAAAGAAAGAAGGTGGTCCACCCGCCAGCAAAAATAAGCCGGGTTCCAAAGATATTTTTTCTTTTTCAAAAAAGATTGAGCTGTTTTTAAATTGGGTTTTTCAATAAATTTGTTCGCTTTAAATATTTTTACCCGGCCAATCTTCATTTCTTCTTTTCCCATTTCAATATAACCGGAACCGGTATCCGGATAAGTTGGCTTTGTTCCGATTAAAAGGGTGTGGTCTGGATATTTCTTAACTATTTTTTCGGCTGTTTTTAGTGTTTTTAAATATTCTTTTTCATTATCTATAAAGTGATCGGCATTGGCCAGGCAGATTATCTCTTCAGGATTTTTTTTGTGAAGGGTAATCGCGGATAAACCAATTGCGGCCGCCGTGTTTCTGGCCATAGGCTCCAGTATATAATTTTTTTTTGGTAATTTAGGGAAACTTTTATTAAAAGGAAGGAAATGTTTTTCTCCGCAGGAAATAAAAATATCCTTCAAGTTAAAGCCCTTGCTAAGGCGCTTGAAAGTTTTTTCCAGTAGTGTTTCCTGCCCGAATATTTTCTGGCATTGTTTGGGCTGTTTTTTTCGGCTAACCGGCCAAAGTCGGGTTCCTCCTCCGCCGGCCAGAATAATTATTTTCATATTTTATTCATCCCCCTCAATCAACGGCACAAACTGGAAACCGGGAAACTTTTTTTCTTCAAATTCATCTTTTGTCTTTTTGGTTAACAAAATCATATCCTGAGAGCCCTCCCCCACCGGAATAACAATTCGCCCGCCTATTTCCAGCTGTTCAAGCAATGGTTCGGGCACTCCTTTTTTAGCGGCCGCCGCTACCTGAATTTTATCAAAAGGTGAAAATTCAGAAAGACCCCTGGTGCCATCTCCGCAAAAAACTTCAATATTTTTAAAACCATATTTCTTAAGATTATCTTCGCCAAAAGACTTAAGCTGGGGAATCCGCTCAATAGCATAAACTTTGCCCTCTTCCCCCACAATATAAGCAAGAAGCGCGGTCGTCCAGGCTGAGCCGGAACCGACGTCTAAAACCTTATCCCCTTCTTCCGGCTGGAGAAGTTCGAGCATAAAGGCAACCGTCAGGGGCTGGCTGATCGTCTGGCCATAACTGATAGAAAGAGGAATATCCTCCAGATAATCTTCTTTCATTTCATCGGGTAAAAAATCGCGACGGTGTACTTTTCTAAACGCATCAATAATTTTTGGCGATTTAAGATATCCGTCGTTGATAAGTTTTTGAATCAATGTTTCCATAAGTTTTACCTTACATATAATTTAACTTATTTCTGGATTATAGGCAAGAGTAAAAATATATTAGTTTTTTATCAAAAATTTTGAATATTGTAATTTAAGATTTGACCGTTGTTTGTGTCTTAGTTATTATCACTTAAGTATCGGGGGCTTGCCTGCAAGCCCCTCTTCCGCTACCGCTACAGAGGGTAAACTCCACCCCTT
>CBDUSL010000057.1:0-4092 GCA_965370265.1 uncultured bacterium
AAATTATGGCGATGCGAAATATGCGGCGATCCCTACGTGGGCGACGCTCCGCCAACGAACTGCCCTTTCTGCGGGGCCAAAGCAAAGTATATAAAAGAAGCGAAAGAAGCCAATGTAAATTTTGATGTTGATTTAAACGAAAAAGATAAAGCTAATGTTGAGCATGCTTTGCAAGTGGAAATTTCTAATACCGCTTTTTATGACTGTGCGGCCAAGGAGACAGATGATGAAGAAGGCAAACTGCTTTTTAAAGCCCTTAAAAAAGTGGAAGCGGAGCACGCTTCAGTCTGGAAAAAGATTTTAAAGCTGGACAGCATTCCGGAAGGAGATGATGAGTGTCATGTTCCCAACAAAGAAAATCTTGAAGATTCTCATGCCCGGGAAACAAAGGCGATTGAGTTTTATATCAAAGCGGCTGAAGAATCAGAAAATGAAAAAATAAAGCAGATTTTTATTGCTTTCGTGGAAGTGGAGACTGATCATCTGCATTTATCGGAAGAGAGACTTAAATAAATAAGTGCCACTGCCATACTTCGAGAGCCTCAGCATGACAGTGGATTAAGAGGGAAAAAAAATATGACTGAACTAAAACAAGTTTACAAGTGCTCTATTTGTGGTAATATAGTGGAAGTCCTGCACACTGGAGCGGGTGAACTGGTCTGTTGTGGCCAGCCCATGGATTTAGAAGAAGCAAAAACTGAAGACGAAGGCCAGGAAAAGCATGTGCCGGTGATAGAAAAAACCGAAAAAGGAATTAAAGTAAAAATCGGTTCTGTAGCTCATCCTATGGAAGATGCTCACTTTATTGAATGGATTGAACTGGTTTGCGGAGATAATATTCGCCGCAAGGTTTTGAAATCAGGAGATGCCCCCGAAGCTGAATTTTGTGTCTGTAACCCAACCGAATATTTTGTCCGCGCCTACTGTAATGTGCATGGGCTTTGGAAGAGTAAATAATTATGTCTGACAATCAAGTAGAAGAAATTAAACGGAAGCTTAATATTTCTGACATAATTTCAGAGTATATCAAGCTCACTCCCGCCGGAGCAAACTATAAAGCCCGGTGCCCTTTTCACAACGAAAAGACGCCGTCTTTTATGGTTTCTGACGATAAACAGATTTATCATTGTTTTGGCTGTGGTAAAGGCGGAGATATTTTTTCCTTTGTTCAGGAGATAGAGGGATTGGAGTTTCCGGAAGCACTTCGCATTCTCGCAAAAAAAGCAGGAGTTCAGCTTGTGACAAGAGACCCGGCTCTTCAGAATAAGAAAACAATTATGCTGGAGATAAATAAATGGGCGGCTGCTTACTTTGTTAAATTTCTTGAAGATTCCTCCAAAGCAGAAATTGCCCGCGACTATTTAAAGAAAAGAAAAATTAATCAGGAAACAATAGAAGATTTTAAACTTGGTTATTCACCCGAGGATTGGGATAGCCTGAACAAATTTTTGATACAGAAGGGTTTTAAGGAAGAGGATATTTTTCAGGCCGGTTTGACGGTCAAAAAACAAAGAGGCGTGGGCTACTTTGACCGGTTCAGAAAAAGACTGATGTTTCCTATTTCAGATACGCATGGAGATATCATCGGTTTTACCGGTCGGCTTCTGGAAGAGGATGAAAAATCAGCCAAGTATGTTAATACTCCCCAGACCTTGGTCTATAATAAGAGCCAAACTTTATATGGCATTGAAAAAGCCAAGAGTGCTATTAAAGAAGAAAAACTGGCCATAATAGTAGAGGGAAACATGGATGTTCTTGCTTCATACCAGGCCGGGGTAAAAAATGTGGTTGCTTCTTCCGGTATAGCCCTTACCCGTGACCAGGTCCAGCTTCTTCGGCGCTTTACCAGGGACGTGGCTTTTTGTTTTGACCAGGATATAGCCGGACAGGAAGCGACCAGACGTGCCCTTGATCAAGCTTTAGCCCAGGATGTTAATGTTAAAATAATAGAGCTTCCTTACGGTAAAGATCCTGACGAATGTATAAGTAAAGAAGCCAGTCTTTGGAAAAAAGCGGCTTCCTCGCCTAAGGCAGTAATGGAATATTATTTTAACTTTGCCGATAAAAAATTTGATTTTACAAAAGTAGAAGACAAAAAAGAGGCAGCCAAACTTCTTCTCCCTTTGATCTCCAAGCTTTTTGATCCCATTGAAAAA
Source organism: uncultured bacterium (assembly GCA_965370265.1). Lineage (GTDB taxonomy): Bacteria > Patescibacteriota > Patescibacteriia > JAXHNJ01 > JAXHNJ01 > CBDUSL01. The sequence continues at coordinate 2,157 of CBDUSL010000057.1, forward strand.
ACTCACTATCTTCAAAAACTTGCTGAATTGATAAATGTTGAAGAGGAAGTGCTTCGTGACCAGCTTAATAAAGCAAAAGAAAGGAAAATATCCGGAGGCACGGGGCCTGAAACCACAGAAAAAGGCCAAACCAAGGGAAAAGAGAGGAATTTGATGCTTTCAGAAAGAATAATCGGCCTAGCTCTTAAATACCCGGAAAATATTCCTAATATTATTGAAAATTTAGAGCCGGAAGCCGTGGATAGTGAGCTTAGGAATCTTTACAATAAGCTCAAAATTTACTATACTAAAAATCAGAAGTTTGATAATAAAGGCTTTTTGGAAGAAATAAGGCGTTTTGAAAGCGGTTTGTTAAAGAAAATTGACCTTTTAGGCCTGTTGATTGAAAAAGATTTTGATGAAGGGACAAGTGAAAAGGTTATTAAAAAAGAGGTCACTGACAGCCTTAGAGCCTTAAGACAGTCATATATCTGTTCAGAGCTTAAAAAAATTGGAGATAAAATTAAAAAAACAGAAGAATCGGGAAATGCCGATCAAACAGATAATTTGATTCAAGAATTTAATCGATTGACTACTGAGTTAAAAAACCTTTCTTAAAACCAACTAACAAAAAACAAGAAGTTAGTATTTTTAAATATGCCCCAGACAAAAAAGAAAAAAATAGCGAAAAGCAAAAAAAAGAAAACCACGCCTAAAAAGGGAAAAATTACCAAAAAGAAAATAAAGAAGGCGGTTTCCAAGGCCGGAATAAAAAACCTTAAAAAAGCGAAATACGTTAAAGAAGAATTTCCGGAAGAAAATATAGAAAGATTGATAAACAAGGGCCGCTCCAGGGGATTTATTACTGAAACAGAAATACTGTATATTCTTACAGACTTGGAGGATTATTTACATGAATATGAAGAGCTTTTGGGTGAGTTTGAACGTTTAGGAATTGTGATAGTGGAAAATCCAGGCGGTATTCTTGATAGCGGAAAAGAAAAGGAGGGAGTGTTGGATAAGGTGGCCAAAAAAAAGGACACCCGTCGTTTTGATTTAGGGGATATTTCCAATGATTCAATCCAGATGTATTTAAGGGAGATTGGAAAAGTCCCGCTTCTAAAAACTGAAGAAGAAGTGTCTTTAGCTAAGCGCAAGGAAAAAGGGGAGAAAGAAGCCCAGAAAAAATTAGTCGAAGCTAACCTCCGTTTGGTTGTTTCTATCGCTAAAAAATTTACCGGCCGTTCACTCTCGCTCCTGGATTTAATTCAAGAGGGCAATATTGGTTTATTCAGAGCGGTGGAAAAGTTTGATTACCGCAAAGGTTTTAAGTTTTCTACTTATGCAACCTGGTGGATTCGCCAGGCAATTACCAGGGCTTTGGCTGATCAGTCAAGAACAATTCGTATCCCGGTTCACATGGTAGAAACAATTAATCGTTTTCAGCAGGTAGAAAGGCAACTAATTCAGGATCTTGGCCGGGAACCTTTACCGGAAGAAATCGCGGCTGAGATGGGAGAGCCAGTGGAAAAAATTAGGCATATTATAAATATTTCACAAGATACCGTCTCTTTGGAAACTTCGGTCGGTGATGATGAAGAAGATTCAACTTTGGGTGACTTCATTGAAGATATTAAAACAGTTACTCCGGACAGAGTAGCGGCCCTACAACTTCTTAAAGATCATGTAAAAGATATTATAAAGGAGCTTACCCCCCGGGAACAGAAAATTCTGGAAATGCGATTTGGCCTGATGGATGGGATAGCTCATACTCTTGAAGAAGTGGGCCAGGAATTTGGGGTGACAAGAGAAAGAATCCGCCAAATTGAAGCCAAAGCTCTGGAAAAAATTCAGGAGCATCAGGGAATAAAGAAATTAAAGGACTATTAATACAAGAATCCCAAGCTCCGGGGTGCTTCCACCAGAGGCGGACAGGCAGGGTAGAGCAAACTCCGCC
>CBDUSL010000058.1:0-3772 GCA_965370265.1 uncultured bacterium
ATCACAACGCTCCTGGTCCGTGTCTTCTATTCGCAAGATAAATTTTCCCTTTTCTTTTTTGGCAAAAAGCCAATTGAAAAGCGCTGTTCTTATTCCTCCAACATGAGGATCACCGGTTGGTGATGGGGCAAATCGTACCTTTGTTTTTGTCATTATTTTAGAAGATTAATTATTTGAAATAATACGCCTACTACAAATATTAGTATAAATATCACTTTAACGAAAGCGGGTAATTTAAATTTATAAGGCGCCTTGCCGGCCACTGTCTTCCTTGCTTTAAAACATATCAAAAAGATAATCACCCCTTCAATACCCAGGGTAAAGGCCCCGGTTATCCCAATAACATTAATAATTCCCCGTAACCCGATTAAATAAAGACATAAAGGAATGAAGGTAGCAAAAAACCAGGAATAATTTTTTGGGATGCCGTAATCATACCAAAAGATTTTTTTAAGAACCAGGCCAAGAGTAATAAATGAAGTAAAGGTGGCGAGAAAGCCAAAAATATAACCAAAAAGAATTACTTTATTACCAAGCAAACCCTTAAGCCCTGAAATTGCTTCTTCGGTAGTACCGTCCCCGCTTATTCCCCAGACAAGAACAATGAAAAGAATATAAACGGCCACCGCGGTAAAAAGCCCCCAAGAGATAACCTGTTTCATTTTTTTCTGATCCCCCTTCATAATCTCGCCTATTTCCGGAAGGATAGACATTCCCCACAAAGAAAAAATTATAACGCCAAAAGGAATATATATATTTTTCGTTTCTACCTGGAAATTATCAAAGTTTACATGAGAACCGCCGGCAAAAGAAAAAAGGACAATAAGTAAAAGCAAGAATGCCAACATAATTATTTCTATTCTTGAAATAGTGCGCGCATCGCGAAAAATAAGATATGCCCCAGCCGCAAAATAAATTAAAGCATAAAGAATAACCGGACCGCCTAATAATTGGCCAAAAATTCCATGCAAAAATTCACCCCCCAGTATAATATAAGTTAAAAGAGTGCCGATTAAACCTAATGTTGCCGTAATAAAAACAAAATGCTTGGCTTTTTTCCCTAAATAAATATTAGCGTAACCCGGAAGGCGATGGCGGCCGGGAGTAACAGCTATTACCTGGCCAAACATAAGGGAAGTTGAAAGTATGAGCGTTCCGATGACGGCGAAATAAATTACCATCGGCCAGACTCCGGCCTGGGACGCAACGTAAGGCAAGCAAAAAATACCAGCTCCAATAATTGTGCCTGTGTATGTCGCCAGGGCAAATAATAGTTTTTTATTCATATTTTTTATTTTTTATAACCATAAAAGAAAATCTTATTACGGCGTTAAAAATGCGAAAAATACGCCAAGGTTGGCGAATTAAACGCCAGAGCCACTCCAGACCCATCTTTCTTAAATATCGCGGAGCTCTTGTTACTTTTCCCGCTAAAAAATCGAATGCTCCTCCCACGCCCACTCCTATTCTAACACTGGTAAAGTGAATAAGATTTTTATAAAGCCACTTTTCCTGTTTGGGAGCGCCAAAGGCCACTAGTAAGATATCCGGTTTAACACTGTTTATCTGATTGATTATTTCCTGGCTCGAAAGATCACGGCCGGAAACGGTTCCATTTGAAGTACCGGCTATTTTAAGATTAGGATATTTCTTGCTTAATTTTTTACCCGCTTTGTCAGCAATATCATTTCTTGCTCCAAGTAAAAACAATGATTTTCTTTTTTTTGCCGCTACTTCAGCCAAAAGTTCAATAAGCTTTGAACCGGTCATTCGGTTCTTTATTTTTTTATTTAAATAAGAAGATGCATAAATAAGTCCTACTCCGTCCGCCAAAGAAAGCTTAGAGCTATTCAGTATTCTTTTGTAACCAGGGTCTTTTTTTGCTTCAAGAAGAATTTCCGGATTAACGGTCGTAATCAAATGGGGCTGCCCTGATGAGAGAAAAAGATTTATTTCACTTTTAACTTCATTAATTGAAGCGTCATTTATTTCTACTCCAAATATTTTTAGTTTTGTCATAATTTAAAAATTTGGATATCGTGATACTCCGGTACTTTTCCGGAAAGATCACTTTCAATTAATTGAAAAGTATTAATGTTTTCACTAAGATTTATTTTTTTGTCTGATAGATAATTAAGGTTCTGTACTTTTTTTAATCTGGCCAAAGTAATATGGGGAATGAATTTTTTGCCCGTTTTTTGCCCGATATTAAGGTAATCAAATTCATCTCCTATTTTCTGATTAAGCTTCCCTAATTCTTCTGTTTCTTCCAGCTCACAAGAAATTATTCTGGATTTGTCAAAAGAAGGAAAGGTGACCACTCCCCTCCCCTCAATAATAAAAGGATTTATTTCTTTGGCTATTTTTTCTAAGGCCTCTACTGATTCCCACATTTGTTGATCCGAAATAGCCCCTAAAAATCTCAAAGTTAAATGCAGATTTTGAACGGGGGTAATTTTTGCCCCGGAGATTTTTCTCAGCCATTGATTGGCTTGGTTGGCCAATGTATTTTTCACTCCTTGTGAAAGATCAATCGCAATAAAAATCCTCTTGTTCATATCCATATTATAACAATTTTTGCCCTTTTTGTAAATTAAACTTCAAAATTTTTCCAAAGGTGGTATAATAATTAAGCTTATGAAAGAAGCCTTACTTTACACCCCTCAAAAAGATAATAAAGTTAAATGTAGATTGTGTAACCATACCTGCTTAATTTCGCCAGATAAAAAAGGAATTTGCGGCGTTAAAAAAAATATTGATGGTAAACTTTATTCCTTGGTCTATGATAAGGTAATTTCAGAAGCGATCGATCCGATTGAGAAGAAACCCTTTTTACATTATCTCCCGGGCTCTTTTGCTCTTTCTATCGCTACATTAGGCTGTAATTTTCGCTGTGATAACTGCCAAAACTGGCAGATTTCCCAGGGAACAAAGGGAAAAGAGCAAATCTTGGGGAAAAATATTCCTCCTAAAAAGATTATAAAAGACGCTCTTGGAAATAATTGCCGGTCTATCGCTTATACATACACTGAACCGACTATATTTTTTGAACTGGCCCTTGATTGCATGAAAATTGCCAAAAAAGCCGGATTGAAAAACGTTTTTGTCTCCAATGGCTTTATGTCCGAAGAATGCCTGGAAATGGCGGGAGAATACTTGGACGCGATTAATATAGACCTAAAATTCTTTGATAATCAGTCATATCAAAAATACTGCGGCGGACGCCTTGATCCCATTCTGCAAAACCTTAAAAAAATAAAAAAAATGGGTATTTGGCTTGAAGTAACCACCCTTTCCATACCTTCACTTTCTGACAGTGAGGAAATGTTTACTCAAATGGCTGAATTCATATCAGGTGAACTGGGAAATGAGACTCCTTGGCATATATCCAGATTTTCCGGCGGAATTTCCTATAAACTCGGAAAAGTAAAAGATACTCCCTTAGAAACTCTTTATAAAGCTTATGAAATTGGTAAAAAGGCCGGCCTTAAATATGTTTACCTGGGAAATATTCCAGGAGACAAATACGAAAATACTTATTGCCCTTCTTGCCAGGAATTAATAATTGAACGGGTTGGGTATCAGATAAACAGATATGATAAAAATTCTTATTGTCCAAAATGCAATCAAAAAATTAATTTAATTTTAAAATAACAATGAAAAAAATAATCGCTCTGGCTCTCACTCTAATAATTTTTTTACCCAGTAGCGTTTTTGCCTATTCTTTCAATAAAAATAATATTCTTTCAGATCATGACCTGACCGATTCCGG
>CBDUSL010000059.1:0-3751 GCA_965370265.1 uncultured bacterium
CATCTTTTTATAATCAATCCTTTTGGCATTAAGTCAAAAAAAGGGATAACCCGCCTTTTTTCTACTCACCCCCCGGTTAAGGAACGCATTTCTGCTCTCCGGAAAATGTCCGGCATTAGATAATAAAAATATAAAATTGAAAGCTTTGTGCCTTCAATTTTTTTGTTCTGTGAAAATCTCTTAGAAATTTTATCAAGTTGACTCAAAAACATTTTCAGGTTATAATTTGATATACTTTAAAGTAAAAAAAAATGGATTTTCCTATTCTAAAAAAACTGACCAATTATTATAAAAATACCTTAAAGGCAGCCACCGGACTGGCCGTTGAGCTTCGCCATACTCACATTAACCCTGAACATATTCTCTACGGGCTTGTCACTGCCAGGGGCAGCATTTCTTTTGATATTCTCACCAAAGGAAAGTTAAGGCCTGACATTCTAAAAACAGCCATAAAAAGTTTAAACCAGCCGGTTTTTGACCAAACCCTAGAAACTGATCAGGTTAAATTTTCTTCAATTACCAAAAAAGTTTTAGAAAGATCAGTTCTTCTGGCTAATCGCTACCATCATAAATATGTCGGAACCGAACACCTTCTTTTTGTTCTCTTGGAATTAGAAGATACAAAAATCGAAAAAATATTAAAAGAAAAAAATATTTCTGTTTCCGAAATTAAAAAGCAGCTTACCGGAGTTTTAAAAAATACTTCCAAATTTCCTGATATTACCGGTTTTTTTGAAAAGCCGGAAAATTCAGAAAAAGCACTCCTTCCCTCAAAAGCCAGTAAAACACCGGCTCTGGACTTTTTTGCCACTGATTTAACTGACCATGATTTTCAAAAAGATATCGATCCGGTTATCGGCCGGGAAAAAGAGATTGAAAGACTGATCCAAATCCTTTCCCGCCGAACAAAAAACAATCCTATTCTTATCGGTGATCCGGGGGTCGGTAAAACGGCTATTGTTGAAGGATTAGCCAAGAAAATAGTTAAGGGAGACATACCGGAAGTTTTAAGAAATAAAAAAATAATGGCCCTTGATTTGGCTATGGTTGTGGCCGGCACTATTTACCGCGGGGAGTTTGAAAGCCGTTTAAAGCAGCTGATTGAAGAAATAAAATCAGACCCGAATATCATTCTTTTTATTGATGAAATACATAATATTATGGGCACTGGTTCCGCTTCCGGTTCTATGGATGCAGCTAACATTTTAAAACCGGCTCTTTCCAAGGGCCAGATTAGAAACATCGGGGCAACCACCCTTGAAGAATACAAAAAGAATATTGAATCAGACCCGGCTCTTGAAAGACGTTTTCAGCCGATTATTGTTAAGGAATCTAGTCAAGAGGAAACAATCAAAATTTTGGAGGGAGTAAAAGAAAATTTTGAAAAATATCACCGAGTCGGTATTACAGACCAGGCTATCCGTTCCGCAGTTAAACTTTCTTCAAGATATATTCAGGATAAATTCCTTCCGGACAAGGCAATTGACCTGATAGACGAAGCAGCCTCAAAAATTAAAGTAGGGGCAAAAGTATCCCCTCTTCAGAAGAAAATAATGGAAAAAGAAAAAGAATCCGATAAAATTAAAAACTTGAAAGAAAAATACGTACTGGGGGAAAAATTTGAAAAAGCCTTTGAAACAAGAGAAAAAGAAATAATTTTACGAAAAGATATTAACAAGCTGAAGGAAGAATTGGTTAAAAGTGAAACCAGGCTTATCGGTAAAATAGAAGAAAAACACATTGCCGATATTGTTTCACATATCACCGGCATTCCCCTGCAGGAACTGGTTAAATCGGAAAAAGAGCGATTAATAGTCATGGAAAAAGAAATTGAAAAATTTATCATCGGACAAAAAGAGGCCGTAAAAAATGTTTCTGATTTTATCCGCCGTTCAAGAGTAGGTTTATCCAGCCCTAACCGCCCTTTGGGTTCGTTTATTTTTCTCGGCCCTTCCGGCGTGGGTAAAACCGAACTGGCAAAAGTTTTGGCCAAAGTAGTTTTTGAAGATGAGAATGCCCTGATTAGAATTGATATGTCCGAATTTTCAGAAAGTTTTAACGCTTCCAAGTTAATCGGAGCCCCGGCTGGGTATGTCGGTTATAAAGAAACTACTAAGCTTTCCGACCAGGTCAAAAGAAGGCCTTATTCAGTGGTTCTTTTTGATGAGATTGAAAAAGCCCACCCGGATGTCTTTAATCTTCTTCTTCAAATCCTGGAAGACGGCCATCTTACTGATGCCACTGGCAAAAAAATTAACTTTAAAAACACTATCATTATCATGACTTCAAATATCGGAGTGGATAACTTAAATAAAATTGCTGCTATCGGATTTGAAGCAAAAGGAGATAAAGAAAAAGAGATAGAAAGCCAATACGAAAAAACAAAAGAGAAAATTATGACAGATTTAAAAAAAGAATTTCGTCCAGAATTTCTCAATCGTATCGATAAAATTATTGTTTTCAAGCCGTTAAGCGAAAAATCAATTGAAAAAATTGTTGATTTACAGATCGAAGAACTCGAAGAAAGACTAAAGGAAAAAAATATTAAAATTGAAGTCAAAAACGACGCTAAAAAAACAATGGCTGAAAAATCTTTTTCTCCGGACCAGGGAGCAAGAGCGGTTCGAAAAACTATTCAGGAAATAGTGGAAAATCCCCTAGCCCAGAAAATCCTCGAAGGAACAATAAAAAATTCTTCCACTGTTTTAATTGAAAAAAATAAGGAAAATATACTTATAGAAAATAAATAATCTGGTGGCTTAAATAAAAGCTGCCGGGAACTTCCCGGACTGAAGGGATTTTTTTATATGAAAAAATTTATTAAAAAAGCCATAAAAAATATTGTGGAAATTATTTTCCCTGTTTATTGCCTTGGCTGCGGAAAAGAGGGTTTTTGGATTTGTCGCCAATGTGTAAAAAAAATACAATACATAAATACACAAACTCCTTCCCCTAAACTGGATAAGACAAATCTTTCGCATCTTTTTATCGTCTGTAATTATCAGGATAAAATTATTCAAAAAGGCATTCACTTGCTCAAATACCAATACGCCAGAGATTTAAGAATGTTTTTCCGCCAAGTGTTGACTAATTCTACTCTTCAGGGTATGGTTTTTGGTCGAAAAGAATGTCTAATAATTCCTATCCCCCTGCATCAAAAAAGAAAGCGCTTTAGGGGTTTTAACCAATCCGATATATTGGCTCAGGAAATTGCTGCCCTTTTAAAAATTCCCTGTAAAACAGATATATTAATAAGAAAAAGAGACACCCGACCGCAAGTAGGGCTTAATTTATCTCAAAGAAATATAAATATAAAGGAAGCTTTTAAAGTAAGAAATAATCTTGAAATTTCACCTGAATCTGTTATTCTTATAGATGACGTCTATACTACTGGCTCAACCATGAATGAGGCGGCAAAAGTTCTTAAAAAGGCAGGAATAAAAGAGGTAAATGGTATTGTTATAGCAAAGGGTTAGTAAAAGGGAGAGGTGCGCCGAATTGGTAAGGCAGCAGTTTGCTAAACTGTAGCGGTCTCAAAAGCCGTTTGCGGGTTCAAGTCCCGCCCTCTCCGCCATTCGATTTATCGCCCTTCGAGAGATCACCCGTAGGGTGAAAAACCAAATTCAGGTGGGATGGCAGAGTGGACGAATGCACTGGTTTTGAAAACCAGAGTCGCTGCAAGGCGACCGCAGGTTCGAATCCTGCTCCCACCGCCAATCTCAAAATAGGTTCTGCGCCCGAGGCGCACCCG
>CBDUSL010000060.1:0-3730 GCA_965370265.1 uncultured bacterium
AGGCGGATGCGCCTTCGGCGCAGAACCGTGAATATTTTCTGGGAGACCAGGATTCGAACCTGGATTGGCGGAACCAGAATCCGCAGTCCTACCATTAGACGATCTCCCATCGCCTTCCTATATATCCACTGATTCCCCGCTAAAAGATTCAAGTAATTCCGTCATATCTTTATCGTTTTTACTTTCTTTTTTTTCAGATGAATTGGGAAAATTAATATTTTCAATTCTAAATTTTATTTTTATGTTTTGGTCAATTATTTTTTTTACAATTTCTTCAATAATGCCAATATTTTTAATTTCACTCAGTTTTTCCTGATGAAAACTGAATTTACAACCGATTATCAAATGATTTTTTTCAAAAGAAACAGGCAAACAACTCTTTAATACCAGGGCCAATGAATGATTATTTATATTTACATTTTTGACCACTTCTGACCATTTTTCAACCGAATTTTTCATAATATCAGAATGTTTACTCTCTATTTTTGGGCTTTTTTGCTCTTTTTTTGGGGTTGTTTGTTTGGATTCCACCTTGCTCCCTTTTTTTGATTTCTTAGCTGGTTCTGAAGAAATAAAATCGTCATTGACTTCATCATACCCGCACATTTCAACAATCAGTATTTCTAAGGGCAGTTGAGGTATCTGAACCAGATCAATTTCACGCCTGTATTTTATAAATATATCAATCATCTTTTTCAAATAGAAAAGATCCGTATGTGACAAAAGCTCATTAAATTCCTTTTTATATTCTTTGTCCACTTCAAAGTAAGAAAAAATTTCCAAGCTATCATCTATTTTGATAAGAATTGCCTTTCTAAGAAACTCAATAAATTGATCGGTAAAATACTTTATATTTATTCCCTCATTTACTAAATTATTGACTATTTCTATACTTTCTTTGGAATTTTTTTTGATTAAATTTTTAAACAAACTAAAAATCAATTTAAAATCGGAACGGGGAAGAACCAATTCGGCCACTTCATAGGTAATTTTCTTTTCGCCAAGAGAAAAAATCTGGCCTAAAGTACTTTCCGCGTCTCTAATCGAACCCTCGGCCATAAGAGAAATACTGGATAATACTTTATCTTCAACTTCTATTTTTTCTTTCTCGCAAATAACCTGGAGTCTTTTTTTAATATCAGAAGCACTTACCCTTTTAAAATCAAATCTTTGGCAGCGAGAAATAATTGTTTCCGGTAATTTATGAACTTCCGTTGTCGCCAAAATAAAAATAACATGGGCCGGGGGTTCTTCCAGAATTTTAAGAAGAGCGTTAAAAGCGGAAATGGAAAGCATGTGTACTTCATCAATTATAAAAATCTTATACTTCAAGGAGGTGGGACTGGTACGGGCATTGGGAATAATATTTTCTCTGACATGATCAACCTGCGTATGCGAGGCGGCATCGATTTCTAATATATCCAAGGCTCGGCCTTTAATAATTTCCTGACAGGCCTGACATTGATTACAAGGTTCAGAATTTTTCATTTCCAGACAATTTACCGCCTTCGCCAAAAGCCGAGCGGTGGTAGTTTTTCCCACTCCCCGGGGACCGGTAAAAAGAAAGGCGTGAGCTATTCTCCCGCTTTTAATTTCGTTTTGTAGAGTTATTCGGATGTGATTTTGGCCGACTAGTTCTTCAAATGATTGCGGCCTATATTTCCGATATATTGTTTGTGACATGCAACTTTATTAATATAAAAATCTTTATTTATATTACAACATTTGCCTCTTTTAATCAAGATGTCCTTTTTATCTTTTTGAAGAATATATAAAGCGATAGTTTATTCCGGTTTTTTTATGACGTTTTCAACAGCCGCCCAATTACTTTCTATCTCCTTGGGAACCAGAATTACCGCTTCGTCTCCAACATCGCCTTTATAATAGGTAACACTGGCCAAAAGCACGTTAAAAGTCTTATTTTCCGATAATACCCGAAACTCCCCCGTTGCTTCGTCTTTCAGAATAGTGCCGACTTTCCTGTTTCGTTCGACCGGCCCTATTTGTTTATAAACAAAAGAACCATCAGGCATGATGGTTAACTTAAGGACGTCTCCTTCAACAAGTTTTGATTTTGAAGCATAATTTGCCGGAATAGAATATTGTTTTCCGTCCGGTCCAATCATATTTTGACCGTCAAAAACACCTTCTATTATTTGCTCATTCTCGTTTATATCAACACTGCCGACTTTTCTGGCCTTCTCCTCCATTTCGCTGGATCCCGCCTGTCCGGTAATTTCCGCTAAAAGTGATTTAGCTTGCTGAATACTATCTTGGGCTGAATCAATAAGTTTTTTAATAAGCTGAAGCCTATTTTGTTTTGCCATTTTTTTATTTCCTTTTTATTTTATTTTTTATTAAATTTTTATTTTAAAAAAGATTTTGTTTTTATTTTAAATATATATTTTGTTTAGTTTTATTTTTATTTATTTTTTTATTTATATTTATTTACCAGTTCATAATATCATAAAGGCCGGAAAAAGGTCAAATGGATATTCCCTGCTTCTATGTAATTTATTTTTTAGGTAATTTTTTCAAATAAACTCTGTACAAAATTTTTGAACATTAAGTTTTTTATTATTTAATCTAAAAAAAATACTATCCTTAATGATTTAGTAATAGTATTTTGATAATATTAAAACTACATTTTAGACTCACCGATGGAAGGGCTTGGTGATTCAATAGATTCGCCCAGACGTGTTCTTCCTAAAATATCTTTTTCTACGCTTCCCTTATCACGACCGTGCTTTGTTCTTGAAAGTTCTTTTATTTTACCGGCAATTTCGGCACTGCCTAAAGTAGGAGGATAAGTACTCATATTAAAAGCTTTGCCGGCCGTGTTATCAATAAGTAAACGGACATAAGCATTAAAGCGGGCGATATTAACGACATCATATTCACTAAATACGGGTGCCAATTGTTTGGCAATTATTTCCGCGTCTTCTACCCCAATTCGGAAAGCAATTAAAGTGCCGATATTACCAAAAATAGCGTCCTTAATTTTAGTGTCACCTTTTTCTACTAACTGACCTATATATTGATGGGCTAAAATAAGATTAAGCTTGTATTTACGGGCTTCGGAAAGAATAGTCGCAATTGAATCAGTGATAAAATTCTGAAATTCATCAATATAGAGGTAAAAATCCTTTCTTTCCTCTTCTGCTAAATTAGCTCGGGACATGGCCGCCATTTGCAGTTTTGAAACAATAATCAAACCAAGCAGACTGCTGTTTACCTCTCCTGTTTTGCCTTTGGAAAGGTTTACCAAAAGTATTTTCTGATTATCCATAATTTCGCGGAAATTAAAGCCTGATTTTGGCTGGCCGATAATATTGCGCATCATGGCGTTCTCCACAAATCGGCCCACCTTAGAAATAATATAGCCAAGCATTTCGGATTTATGAAAGTCCGTGGTTTTTGCCATTTCTTTTTCCCAAAAAGCCCTTACCACCGGATCAGTCACCTTTTTCAATTTGTATTCCTGAAATTTTTTATCAGTGAACATTCTCGGAATATCAGCAATCGTACCGGGATATTCTTTATCGGCCATTAAGGTAAGCATCACATTTCTCATATTATGTTCAAACATCGGCCCGATCATCTCAGGCGGAAAAAGTTTATAGAAAATTGCGATCATTTCCTGAACGGCAAAATCCGCTTCTTCGGCCGTATCCGCTTCAAGCATATTAAGTCCAACCGGTCTTTCTGTATCCGAAGGATCAAAAATTAT
>CBDUSL010000061.1:0-3710 GCA_965370265.1 uncultured bacterium
TCCCAGGAAAATTTCTTGGACTGAAGAAGGCCTTTTTTCTTCATCGATTCCCTTATTCTTTTACTGCCTAAAACTTTTTTAAGAGCTTTAGTTATATTTTCTGACCGGTTTGGGTTAATATATTCAACGGCCTGGCCGCAGACCTCCGGCAGAGAAGAAGTTTTTGAAGTAATAACTGGGCAACCGATACTCATTGCTTCAAGAACAGGCAGACAGAAACCTTCATAAAAAGAAGGAAAAACAAAACAGGTCGCTTTCTCCATCAAGTCTATCTTAAAATTATGGGGTACGTAATCAAGAAAACGAACATTTTGATGAAGCTTCAGTTTGTTAATTAAGCGGAAAATATTCTTGCTTTTCCAACCTCGCATACCGGCTAAGACAAGGGTGTAAGAGGAATATTTGGGATTTTGTTTTATCAGCTTATTATAAGCCTCAATCAGCCGAAGAAGATTTTTTCTCGGCTCCAAGGTACCGATAAAAAGAATGTATTTATCCGATATATTATAACGTTTAAGAGCGGAAATATTTTTTGTTCTGGTCGGTAATTTTTCCATCATTACACTTTCGTGAACTACCGAAATTTTGCTAGCCGGTATTTTGAATAAACGGATAACATCCTTTTTTGTCGCCTGGGAAACAGTAATAATATGGCTGGCTTTTTTCAGGCTTTTGGGCACTAAAAAGCGGGTAGCAAATTTCTGTCCGGAAGGAAACCACTTGGATTCTTTATAAATAGCCAAGTCATGGATAGTCACAACTGTCGGTTTGCGATAATTTAGGGGAATAACATTGGCCGGGCTATGAAGAACATCAAGCTTTTTTTTACTCAATTCAGCCGCAATTAAAAGGTGAGAGTATGAAAAAGGCAAGAATTTTTTATACTGGGAAAAAGGGAAATATTTGATTTCAAAATTTTTCTGCTTGAATTCGCGGGTATCTTTTATTCGATAATCAAAAAACAAAACATACTGATTGCGTTTATCAATCTTCATTAGATTCTTAACGAGGAAATAATTATAGTGGCCGATCCCGGCCTTTTCTCCTCGCGAAGGCGATAACATTGTCCGGCAGTCTATGCCAATACGCATTTTTTTACATTCTTTCCGGGGCAGAAATCCCCATTAAGTTTAATGTTTTTGCTAAGACGAATTTAGTTAACTTTATCAGCTCAAATCTTTTTACATTTAGATTGTCGTCTTCAATAACCCTACAATTAGTATAAAAATCGTGAAAACGAGAAGCCAGATTCTGGGCGTAAAAAGGAAGCTTGTGAATCTCATAAGTTTCTGCAATCTCTTCAATAACTTCCGGGAATTTTATAAGCTCTTTCAGTAAGTCAAATTCTTCTTTTTTTGCCAACTTTTGGGGATTATGAGCTTTTGGCTTCCTATGTAATTTTAAGGCATTCTTTATTATACTACAAATCCGCGCATGAGCATACTGAACATAATAAACAGGATTTTTTTCTGATTTTTCTTTAGCCAAATTCAAGTCAAAGTCCATATGAGTATCCGCGGAATACATTAGAAAGAAAAAACGAGCCACATCATTACCAACCTTCTTAATCAATTCCTCCAGAGTAACAAAGGTGCCGCTTCTCTTGGACATTTTTACTTCCTGACCATTCTCTATTAATCTGACCAACTGGTAAATGATAATATCCAGCTTTCCTTCATATCCCAAGGCCCGCATAATCGCCTGCATTCTTACCTGGTGGCCATGATGATCCGCTCCCCAAATATCTATTACTTTATCAAATTTTCTTAAGGCAATTTTTTCAAAGTGGTAAGCGATATCAGAAAGAAAATAAGTCGGTTCACTATCATTCTTAACTAGAACCCTGTCTTTATCATCACCATATAAAGTAGTTTTAACATATATAGCTCCTTCTGATTTATAAAGTAGTTTTCTTTCCTTTAAAGTTTCAAAAACTTTTTCCACTATCCCTTTATTATATAGTGATTTCTCGGAAAACCATTTATCAAATTTTACTTTCATTTCCTTCTCAACTACTTTTTTTATGGATTCAACCATTATTTTCAAAGCTCGATCCCGTATTCTTTCTTTTACCTTTTCTACATCTTTTAGCTTATAATTATCAACCATCTTAAGTTTCTTGGCTAACTCATTAATATATTTACCCTTGTAACCATGCTCAGGAAACTTGAGATTTATACCCTGGTTTTGAAAATATCTAATTCTCACAGACTCCCCCAGAATTTCCACTTGCTTGCCCATATCGTTAAGATAATACTCGCGCTGTACTTTGTAACCAGCTGTTTTTAAAACATTTCCCAGGGCATCACCCATGTAGGCGCCGCGCCCGTTGCCAATATGAAGAGGCCCTGTGGGGTTGGCCGAAATAAACTCAATCTGAGTTTTTTTTCCTTGACCTATCAGGGAATCGCCGAATTTTTTATTTTTCAAGAATTGAGTTATTTGACGGCAAAGCCAATTTTCAGACAAATAGAAGTTTAGGAAACCGGGCGCGGCCACCGTTACCTTGTCTACAGCCGCTGGCCACTTAATTTTTTTGACTAATTTTTTGCCGATTTCCATCGCCTCTTGATCCAATTCACCGGCCAGCTGCATGGCAATATTGGTGGAATAATCACCAAATCTTTTTTCTTTGGGATGTTCTATTTCAAAATTAAGATGGTCCAAAACTCCAGGCCAAAGAGCTTTTACTTCCTTTGCTATTTTTTCATCAAGCTGAACTCTGATTGTTTTCATAACTTGATTATAACTTAAATTTGTTTTTTAGAAAAGAATACCCCTTGAAAAAAAATAATTTTATTGTTAATATTACTCCCTAATATTTACATTCTGTGTTAATCTAAATATACTCTCATGAAACTAATCCAAAAAAATAAGTTTGCCTATTTTGACTATAAAATACTGGAAGAATTTGAGGCTGGTATAGTCCTTACCGGCGCAGAGGTGAAATCAGTTAAAAAGGGTCAGATAGACTTAAAGGGTTCCTATATGACTATTAGAAATTATGAACCCTGGCTTATTAATGCCCACATTTCTCCTTATCGAATGGCGGCCGGATCTCAAAAAGATTACGACCCGACCCACCCCAGAAAACTGCTTCTAAAGAAGAAAGAGCTTAGCTCTCTGATTGGAAAAGAAAAATCTCAAGGCTTGACAATTGTCCCTCTTTCTGTTTATATTATAAGGAGGCTCGTTAAAATTAAGCTTGGTTTAGCACGAGGCAAAAAGAAAATCGATAAACGAGAAACCATTAAGAAGCGTGAAGTGGAAAGAAGAATCAGAAGAGCAATCAGAGAAAAAGCTTAAATTATGGGGATGTTTTAACTTCGATAGAATGCCCGGATAACCAGGATAAGCAAGCCGAGGATGACAGTCACCTCGTTAAATTTCTGTCAAAGGATAAGTGCAAAAAACTTATTCAGCAAGTTAAAGACCGCTTTTAGCGTTCCTAACTTTGCTTTTGCAGCCGTTTAATTAAATAGCTGCCATCCAGCTGCTAATACCTGCTAGGCAGTTTATGGGTGCCATTTTGCAGGCTCGACTATTTAGTTGGCCTTGGCTGATAGTCTAAATTAAAACAAGGTTCAGGGACAAGAAATTTTTGTTTCTTTTTTACTTTTTGTTTCCTTATAAACTTAAAGAAAATACGCTTGTAAACTTTCCTGAGTATCTCATTCTAGACGCGGGTGCGATTCCCGCCATCTCCACCA
>CBDUSL010000062.1:0-3454 GCA_965370265.1 uncultured bacterium
ATTATAAACTCTGGCAATCTCGTAACTGGATTACAAATATTTATGCAGAACGATTTTTAAGGCAAAAACTTAATTATATACATAATAATCCAGTTCGTGCTAAAATAGTAAATGAGGTAGAGCATTATAAATACTCCAGTTTCCGCCTCTTTTATCTAAGTGAGTATTCAATTTTTAAATAAAAAATGGTGACGTGTTCAGGAGGTCCCTGCCTAAAAACGTCACCATACGTGTTCACAACAGACCGCGGACTCGGTGTAATATTAAGAGGGTTTATAAACCAAAGGTCTGTGTGATGGGGGGAACAGAAACTGAAGAAAGAAAGGAGGTTAACCGTCGAGTATTTTTCTTGCTTCAGTTCTTCAATTATTATTGTAGTATAAATATTAAATAAATTCAAGTAATTTTAATAAAATATGGAATGCCAAATCCAAAAAAATTTAGAATCTTGTCCCTGCACTTACCCGGGCTGTCCCAGAAAAGGAAAATGCTGCGAGTGTATTGCCCATCACCGGGAAAGAGGGGAATTGCCTGCTTGTTATTTTAGTAAAGAAGCGGAAAAAACGTACGATCGCAGTATTGAAAATTTCATTCAATCAAGATGAAAAAAATAAAAGGCAAAGAAGTTTTTTTAATAACAGCCATTTTTTTAATCTGTCTTTACGCCATGGCTTACTACCTTTGTCCGGAGATTCAGGAGGATATAAACCGCTTTAATCAAAATCTTGAAAATTTTGCCAAGACTCATGGTTACTGGGGCGGCTTTTTGGTTTCTTTTTTTGGAGCGGCAACTATCTTTGTGGTTATTCCTTACCCGGCTATTATTTTAATCCTTGTTTCAGCCGGTCTTAATATTTGGTTACTCGCTTTTTTAGCCGGATTGGGAGCGGGGCTGGGAGAAATTACTTCTTACTTAATAGGCTACGGCAGCGGCCGGATGGCGGACAGACATTATTCGGAAAGATTTGAGGGAGTGAGAAAAATTATAGAAAAAAAACCGAAGCTTGTGCCCGCCTTGATTTTTCTTTTTGGGCTTACCCCTTTGCCGGATGATATTATTTTTATACCTTTGGGTTTTGTCCGATATAGTTTTAGAAAAGCTTTTATCCCGGGTTTTCTGGGCAAGCTGTCCATGCTTCTAATTGTCTGCTTTTTCGGCCAACAAATTTTGGATTTATTTAACATTGAGGCTTTTGGGACCAGTGGAATCGGCGGACAAATCATAACCCTTGTTTTAACGGTTGCGATAATGTATGCTGTTTTGAAGATAAATTGGAATAAACTAATTCAAAGTAATGAATAATTTCAAACCTAAACTCCTTCTTCATGCCTGTTGCGCTCCGTGCGGCGCATATGTTATTGAGAAATTAAATGAAGAATATGAACTGACGGTTTTTATTTATAATCCTAATATTCATCCAAAGGAGGAATATCTAAAAAGGACAGAGGAACTGGTGAACTATTGTAAGAATAACATGATTGATTGTATTGAATATCGGTATGATCCAAAAAACTGGTTTAAAATGACCAAGGGTTTGGAAAAAGAACCCGAAGGCGGCAAGCGCTGTGAGGTTTGTTTTTGGATACGTCTGGATGTAGCCGCTAATTATGCGGACACTCATAATTATGATTTTTTTGCGACTACTTTAAGTATTTCTCCCCATAAAAATAGCCAGAAAATTATTGAAGTTGGGGAAGCGCTGGCGGATGAATATGGCGTTCGTTTTATAACCGAGGATTTTAAAAAAAATGACGGCTTTAAAAAATCCTGTGAAATAGCCCAAGATAACCGTTTTTACCGCCAGAATTATTGCGGCTGTATTTACAGCCAAAAAGAGAAAAATATTGATTAATCAGCCCATTTTTGTTAGGATTAAACCATTATGAGAGAAGAAAAATGGCAGGATATAAAAGGCCAAATTAAAGACGATTTTGAGCTTTTAGAAGAAAAGAAAGAGTCTTTGGGAGAGGATCGTCCCGGTGATAAGGAAATTATAGTTTTTAATGGACCAATCGGAAAAATGAAATTGGAATTTATTACCCATCCGGTTGTTTTGGAAAAAAAGGGGGTTGGCTCCCGTCGGATAGGCAGTGAGGCAACAGTAGAGTATAAATATTCCGAAGATGAATTTGTTCATACTTTCAAGGCCTATAAATGGGATGAAGACCGGGATGATTGGATTGAAATGGAAGCAGAGAGAACCGGCTTTAGTTTATAAAATTTAATATATTATAATTAATTTAAAAAAATTATGAAAAAATTATTTGGGGCTATTTTGCTCTTTGCTCTATTTTTACCATTGGCTTCCCAAGCTCAAACTCTGGATACAGCGGTAATAGTAGAAGAGGTAACTGAAATTGGTGATGTTAATATGGATAATGTAGGTATTTTACCCGATTCATTTTTTTATCCGTTTAAAGGCTGGTGGGAAGAGGTCCAGTTATTTTTTGCGCTTAGCGACACAAAAAAAGCTGATCTTGAATTAAAATTTGCCAATCGGAGACTTCTAGAACTAAAAAAACTTTGCGATGAAAAAGATAAATGTGATCTGGCGGAAAAACTAGCTCCGAAATTTCAGAATAAAATTGAAAGAACAATTCAAAAACTGGAAAAAGCGAATGAAAACGGCAAGGATGTAGAGGCAATTATTGAAAAGTTAAAAGAAAATCAGGAAAAACAGCAGGATGTTTTACAATCCGTGTATGACAAAGTTCCGGAACAGGCAAAGGAGAGTATTCTAAATGCAATGGAGAAGTCCGCTGAAGGAATTTCCAATGCCATAGAAAATGTTCAGAATTCAGAAAAAGCCAGCCAGTTTGAAAATACAATTCGTAACAAAATAGAAAACTACGGCGATGAGGTCAAAGTTAAAGTAAAAGAAAGACTTAACTTTTTTCAGGATCAGGAATCAAATTCAAACGGCAATTCCGATCCTGTGCAAAATCAGAACCAGAATACGAACACAGGCAATACCGGTGAAGACGCCAACGCCAATCAAGCCGGACAGGAATAAAATTAATCTCACTTAAAATAAAAGAATCGACTCAAAAGGGCCGGTTCTTTTGTTTGGGTGTATTATTGTTAAACTATAAAGTCAAAAATAATTCCGATAATTAAGGCAAGGCCTGATAAAACAAAAATCGCATAGTAATTATATTTTGCCTTGCTTGAAGAAATAGTTTTAAAAATATACCTCATTCTGGCCTTATCATCTTCTGATAAAGCATCAATCTTTTCCACTTTTTCCACCAGGTTATTATCCTCAATCATCTTATCCCGTTTGTGAGTAATTTTATAACGATGAATAAAATAAATAATAAAACCAATGGTGCCGATATACCAGGAAACTTTGACCCAAAAGGAAGAGTAAAAATTCAAAATTATAATAATCCGGTAGGCAACCGTGGCTAGGATGCCGGTCCAGAAGTAGAATTCGCGGAGTATTTTTGGGCT
>CBDUSL010000063.1:0-3449 GCA_965370265.1 uncultured bacterium
CCGCATTTATCACAGACTTCTTTTGTTTTTTCCTCTTCTTCTTTACTCTTAATACTTCCGTCTTCATTTATATTTTTTGTATTTTTACATTCGGGAAAACCGGTGCAAGCCAGAAATTTGCCAAAGCGGCCTTCTTTTTCCGCCATTTCTTTGCCGCACTTTTCACATTTGGTATCGTTCATATTATTTATTTAATTTATGAGGGTTATGGTTAGGGCAAGTTTTATCAGAACAGCGTTCAGGAATTGTTTTAGTTCCTTCCATCATCAAGGCCCCGCATATTCCATTTTCTCGTTTATAATCGCAGGTTCGGCCGGTTGGCTTGGCCTTCATGGCATTTTTGCACTTTGGATAGTTAGAACAACTATAAAATAACCCAAAGCGTCCCCGGCGTTCTACCATCTCGCCCTTTTTACAGACCGGACAGGTAACACCGGAAGAATTATGATTGTTCTCGCTGTTTTTGATAAATTTACATTTTGGATAATTTGAGCAGGAGATGAATTTTCCAAAACGCCCTTCTCTTTCCACGAGTTTTCCGTCTTTACATTCAGGACAAGCCTCGCCTGTTTCTTTAGGGCCAGCCATTTCCTTGCCTTCAATTGTCCGGGAACCTGAACATTCGGGAAATTTGGCGCAAGAAAGAAACTTACCGGAGCGGCCGAGCTTTATTATCATTTTACCTCCGCAATCAGGACATTTTATTTTTTTATCGGCATCTCCCAGGTTTGTAATTTTTTCTAAAGATTCTTTTGACTTAATTTCTTCGGAAAATGGTTTATAGAAATCTTCCAGAGTTTTTTTGTATTCACGCTTGCCGTTGGCGATTTCGTCCAACTCATCTTCCATTTCTGCGGTAAAAGAATCACTGATATATTTGGCAAAATTATCTTCTAAAAATTTACTGACTACTTCTCCAGTATCGGTCGGTTTTAAGGCACGGCCTTCCTTAGTAACGTAACCGCGGGCAATAATAGTAATAATAATGGAGGCATAAGTACTTGGCCGGCCAATACCGCGTTTTTCCAGTTCTTTTACCAAACCAGCTTCGGAATAACGGGGAGGGGGTTGAGTTTCTTTATTTTCCGAATTGATTTTTTCAAAATCCAGCTTATCGTCTTGTTTCACCTGTGGCAAGTCAATTTCATTATTCCTGGCCGAAGGATCGGCCAATAGCCATCCTGGATAAGTAATATGCGTTCCGTTAACGACGAAATCCGGGATTTCACCATTAGTAATATTTGCCTTAATTTTTGTCTTTAATAGTTTTGCTTCTTTCATTTGAGAAGCAGTAGCTCGCTGCCAAATTAAAGTATAAAGTTTTTTTTGATCAGCTGACTTACCGGCGGTTTTTAAGGAAAAATCAGAAGGGCGAATAGCTTCGTGAGCTTCTTGGGCATTTTTACTTTTTGATTTAAAAAATCTTTCTTCAATATATTCCTGTCCGTATTCGGAAGCAATTGTTTTTTTAATATTGGAAATAGCTTCTTTGCTTAAGTTAGTGCTGTCTGTTCGCATATAAGTAATATAGCCGGCCTCATATAATTTCTGGGCGATACTCATAGTGCGCGAAGGGGTAAAACCAAGGCGTGAACTGGCGGTCTGTTGCAGAGTGGAGGTAATAAAAGGGGCTCGGGGCATTCTTTTTTGCTCTGTTTCTTTTACTTCTTTTACCTGCCAATCGCCGGATTTTCCCTGTTTAACAATATGGTCAACGGTTTTTTCATCACGCGGTTCATCTGTACAGCTTAAGGTCAATTCTTCTCCTGCCTTGGTTTTTAAATCAACCGTAATAACCCAATATTTTTCCGGTTTGAATTTTTGTATTTCTCTTTCTCGTTCAACTAATATGCGCAGGGCAGGAGACTGCACTCGACCGGCTGATAATCCATATCGCACCTTTTTCCAGATTAGACCGGATAAATCATAGCCCACCAAACGATCCAGGACTCTTCTTGCTTCCTGGGCGATGCGCAGGTTCTGGTCGATATCATGAGGATTTTTTATAGCTTCATTAATGGCTGATTCAGTAATTTCATGAAAAACAACTCGCTTGGTCTTTTTATCTACATTTCCGGCCTCATTCAGTATTTCAAGGATATGCCAGGCAATCGCTTCGCCTTCACGATCGGGATCTGTAGCCAAAAGAATTAATTTGGATTCTTTGGCCAGTTTTTTTAACTTGGCTACTATTTCTTCTTTATCCGGAGAAATCACATAATTAGGAATAAAGCCCCCTTCAATATCTATTGCTTTTTTATTACTTTTCGGTAAATCCCGGAGATGGCCGTAACTGGATACAATATTAAAATCGCTCCCTAAGAAGCGGGAGATAGTTTTTGCTTTAGTGGGTGATTCCACAATAACCAGTTTTTTTTCTTTGGTCTTTTCCATTTACTTTTATCTTGCTTTTGTATACTGCATGCCACCAAGATTTTTTACCAGACCCTTCATTTCCATTATTGTAAGGGTTGATGTGGCAACACTTGGTTCTATTTTACTATGTTCTATTATTTTGTCAATATGAAGGCTTTCTAAGGCTAAAATTTCCAGAATAATTTTTTCTTCTTTGGTTTCCGGAGAAATTTTTTTATTTTCCAGATATTTTTCGGCCATTTCCAAATTCAAAGCCTCTAGAATATCAGTGTATTCGGTTACGGCCTTAGCCCCCATTTTAATTAAATTATTGGTCCCAGTTGCATTTTCGGCATAAATAGGCCCAGGGACGGCAAAAACCTCTCTATTCTGTTCTAGGGAGTATCTAGCGGTAATAAGAGCCCCTGATTTGATTGGTGCTTCTATTATCAATGTGCCCAAGGAAAGGCCTGAAATTATTCGGTTCCGCCGGGGAAAATTGTTTTTTAAAGGGGGATAGTCGGGAGGAAACTCGGAAAAAATTAGCCCCCCTGATTCTATTATTTTTTCCGCTAATTTTTGGTTGGTTCTGGGGTATATTAGACCCAGGCCAGAGCCAAGTACGGCAATAGTCCGGCCGCTGGCCGACAAAGCGGCTTGATGAGCTAAAGTATCTATACCTAAAGCCAAACCCGAGATAATTGTGATTTTTGCCACTGCCAGCGGCCTTACTATTTCTTCGGTAATCTGCCGGCCATAACTGGAAGTCTTGCGGGTGCCAACTACTGCCAGGGGGTATTCTTCCGGAGTAAGTTTGCCCTTATAGTAAAGAACCAGAGGCGGCGAGTAGATTTCTTTAAGCAGTCTGGGATAATTTTCTTCCGGAAAGGCAACTATTTTTATATTTTTTTCTTCAAGCTCATGATATTTTTTTTGCCAATCAATCTCATTTTTTGCCCCTGAAATATTGTTGATAGTTTTTTCATCCAGTCCGGTTTTTTTTAAATCTTTTTGTCCAGCTTCAAAAAGTTCTTTAATATTCTGAAAATGATTTAAGAGCTGAAAAATTTTCTTTGGCCCTATTTCCGGAACCA
>CBDUSL010000064.1:0-3400 GCA_965370265.1 uncultured bacterium
ATAAAGATTTTTCATCCAATCCGTACCTATAATAAAGCCCGGCTTAAAGAAACAGGTTGTAACAATACTCCCAGTCAGCCACGGTTATATTAGTTTCGCCCGCAATCTGGGTATTCAGGCAGTCTATAAATAAGAGAAGGCTTGTACTCAAGTCAGCTGAGCATTCCCAGCCCTCTGTTCCGTAATAAGCCATATCACCCTCTTGGCAGCCCAGATTATCCAAAACCGTCAGGTTGATTGAATCCGTAGTCAGGGAAGCAGTTGTTAAACTTCCAGAAACCTCCACATTATCATTAATAAGAAAAGGCAGACTGTCACTGGTTCCGGATGTTGCCCCCCGGTAAAGCCTTCCGTCAATTCTGACATTGTCTCCGAAAGTAACCGGGTTGTTTGCTCCGTCAGTGGTTGTTTCATTTATAATCGTGCCGTTAAAAAAAGTGACACCCCCAACCCCTTGCACGCCGACCTTTAGAGAATTGACCTGGAGGGTGTCGTCAATAATCTGGATGGCCTGGGCCATTTGGGCCGTCACAAAAACGGCAATCGCCAGTCCCAAGAAGATTGCTAGATTTTTCATAGTTTTTATATTAATTTATCTTATTTTTATTATAAAAAATAATCAATAAAATAATTCTTTTAAATACTACGACTTTTTACATCTTTTTAGCCAATAAAATTCATTAAATATTCATTAAAAAATAGAACAAAAAAAGAAAAATTGAAATAAAAAGGAAAATCAATGCGTAACGCAATGAATTTATTTTTTTAAAAAAGAAGCGTCTAATAAAAAAGATAATGCTAATAACAAGTAAAATTATTGAAAGTAAATATAGATAATAAAAAATGCTCATCAAATCAAAAGGATATTTTTTGTATAAAGTTCGACCTTCAAAAATTATGTCGTTTTTATCATTTTCCGAATACAGACTAACTTTCCAGTTATTAATAACCGTATTATTCTTCAGTTTACCATATTCATCCTTGCAAAGGTCATAGCCATTAAACATTTTTTTATCTTCAGAATGATAACAATCTCCATCATACATACCATAAAATCCTACATCGGGTAAATATTTTACACCCACATATGAAACACCTGTTTCTTCTTTTAGCTCCTTATATTCGGAAGAATTCAGTCTTAATTCGTCCTGATTTATTATTACTTCATTTTTATTTAAAGTTCCGTCTTCGTTATATAAATAAAAATTATAGTTACAATTATTAATAATTTTAATCCTGCCTCCGCAAGTTTTATCCAACTGAACTTCTAAACAAGCAGGGAAATTGGGTTGGTTGTCCAATTCCACGCTATAAGGGGGGCAAAAAGCAAAAACTAATGAAGGAGTAAACAAGAGAATAATAGCTAAAATAATTGCTTTTTTCATAAAATTATAATTAATTGATAAATCTCTTAAATTAATTATAGCCCTTATTATTCATTACGACCATAATGAAAAAAATTAAATAAAAAATATGAAATATTAAAATTACGGCTTTTTATATTTTTTTACAATAAATAAAAAAACAAATAATACCAAGCTTAATATGGCCCAGGTCCAAAGCATAAGAATTTGGTACTTCCAGGGGAACAAAAAACCAATAATGCTGGCCAGATAAATAATAAGAATAATGGAAAAAAAGAATCTTTTTTTGTTCATGGTTTTTTTCCCTGAAGAAATTTGATTACCGAGCCGGTTGATTTAAAGTTCTGGGGCGGATACCACTTGGCTTGTTTAATTAGGGGATGGTTTTTATGTTTTTCAAAAATATATTTTTCGCACTTTTCCCAGCGGTTTATTTCTTTTTTGGTATCAACAAAATTCAAAACCTGTTCATAATCAACCAAGGCCCTGTTCAGATACATAAACCCTTGCGGGTATTTTCTGGAAATTCTTAAAGTGTATTCAAAGTCTTCCCAGAAATCCAGTTTAGTGTCCCAATCCCCCACTTTCTCGATAATTTCTTTTTTATGGATAAAAGTATTGGTATCAATAATAATTTTTCTCTGCCATAAGCGCTTCAGGTCAAAATATTTTTTATGGCCAAAGAATTCATCCCTGACCATTTTTTCTTTTCTGTCTGTTTCTTTGATTTTAAGGCGGTAGTTTTTTTTACAGAAGAACAAAACTTTGCCGGGATATTTTTTAACGGCCCCACGCATACTTTCCAAAAAATCTTTATGCCACTCGTTGTCTGAATCAAGATAGGCAATGTATTTTCCTTTGGCTTTTTTCAGGCCTTTATTTCGAGCGGCCGAAGCTCCAATATTATTTTTTGACTTAATATAAACTATTCTTGGATCAGTAAATGATTTGACCAGCTTTTCTGTTTTGTCTTCTGACCCGTCATCAATAATAATCAACTCAAAATAAGGATAGGTTTGAGCCAAAACCGAAAGAATCGCCCGCCAGAGAATATAGCAACGATTGTAAGTGGGGAGGATTATAGAGAATGTTGGAGTATGCATAGTTTTATAAATTAAAAATATATAAGAGGCAACCTGTCACCAATTCCCCTTCTCCCCCTGTCACCCTGAGCGACCTTGAGCGAATAAAATGAGTGAAAGGGAGTCGAAGGGTCCCGCTAATAAGCTCAATTAATATTACAGCGGGATTCTTTCGTCGTCGAGATTTTACTCGACTTCCTCAGAATGACGAGCTACTTAATCCGTAAAGGTCATTTTCTTATAAATCTCTCTTGTTACCTTCACATCCGCCGCGCAATAATCATAAATCTCACTTAATTTGCCTTTTTGATAATAATCGAAAACCTTTGAGCCATCCAAGCCGCCGGATTTTGAGGATTCCAAGTCCAGTATTTTTGCGAGCATGTCCAGGCTAATAGAGGAGCCCATGGACCATTTTTCCCATTCCCGCATGGTATCGTAAATAGGGTTATTGCGGTAGCGGGCAAAGCTCAGCCACTGGGTTGGCCTGACTCCGTTAATAATTGACCTTTTATAGATAAACTGCAAGTCAAAATCCATCACGTTGTGGCCGATAAACTGCTGCACATCTTTGGCGATCTCCCAGAATTCTTTAAGCATTTTGGTCTCGTCACCGGAAAGAACAGCCGCTTTGGTCATACCCGGCTCTTTTAAGTAACCAATGCACAAAATTCGGCCGTATGAACCATCCAGGGCCGTCTTGTGATAAACATCTTCTTTTTGAAAAGGTTTTTGTTTTTTAAGCTCATACTTGGCCTGAATATCTTTTTCCAGCGGCTTCCATATTTTTGGGTCAGCGGGGATAGTTTCGATGTCTAAAAATAGTTTGGGCATATTTTTGTGTTTAATAATCTTATTTTTTATTATACCACGATATCTTTACAAAAAAAATATTTATTGGTAAGGTCAAAACGACAGTTAAATTTGCTCATTAATAAGGAGGTTACAGGTGGA
>CBDUSL010000065.1:0-3135 GCA_965370265.1 uncultured bacterium
AATTGTTATCTTCGCTGTTTTCTTTAAAGTATGATTCAAAAGTGTTGGTGGTATTGGCAAAGTCAAAAGAATCAGAATCTATACTTTGGACACCCAATCCTTCTATTTCTTGAATATTTAAATTAATATCCAGCCAACTGCCACTCTCATCCTGATAGTGAACCGGGTAAAGGCCAATTTCATGGCTGATCTTTCCGTCATCCCTTAAATATTGCTTTGAATTTTGGCTTCTTAAATCAACTAGTTCTACTTTGTCATTATCTTCCGGAAAGTCTACGTAAGCTTCTTCCACCGCTTCTTTCACTTTTTCGGGAAGGTCTTCCTTGACTTCCCAGTTGCCATCTTGGATTTTTCCGGAATCGGCTATATCTTCTATTTCTTTTTCGGTGTATTGGACCAAATGAACCTGAGAGGTTTCTGAAGGCTGGGTTTCTTCAACCTCTTCTTCAAGAGGTATATCTTGAGTTATTGTTTCACTTTCTTTTTCATAAAAATCACTAATCTTCGCTATTTTTATATCATTCTTGTCATCAATAACATAGTCATAATCCACCACTGAAAAAGACAAAAAGATTAAGAGACTACAGACAAAAACCAAAAAGGAAATGAAAGCATTTTTGACCAAGCGGCCGGCTTTACGTCCCTTTGTTATTTTAAAGTCTTCGAACTGATTGTGAGCAGTTTTTCTTTTTAGATAGAGGTTGTTTTCTTTTTCCTGTCCTGAGGATTTGTCTTTGGACCGGCCTGGAGAAAGGAATCTAAACCACCTTCTATATCGGGCTCTGATATAAAGATCAGTAATGTGGCCGGATTTAGGGGTTCTGAACCAAGGCCCCTGTTTTTTGACAAGAAGACCTTTTAGAGCGGCAAAAGCCTGGTAGGGAGCGATAAAATAAGACAAGAGAACAAAGGAAAAAATACCGCGGTAGTCTTTTTTCGGACTTTCTTCAAAGAAAAGACCGATGCTGTTTACTAACGGCAGGACTATGAAGTTAACAATAACCAACGACCAGCCCCAGAGAGAGGTCCAAAAAGAAAGATGAGCTTTTAACACAAAAACAGAAAGTACCCAACAGGCAGTGCCTACTAAAAAGAAGAATGATTGGAGATAATAGGGAGCGAGGTAAAGAAACTCAAATTTTTCCCGTCGGCTCATCTTATCTGACTTGAGAAGCGACCAAAAGTATTTCTTTACATTACGGGTATGGCCTTCAGCCCATCTTCTTCTCTGCCGGATAAGACGTTTAAGAGTAGAGACACACTCGGCCGGGGCCTGGATATAAGGGGTAAAGATTACTTTCCAACCGTCGCGATATATTCGCATGGTCAGCTCAAAATCTTCAGTCAAAGAATCAGTCCAGCCGTAGGATTTGAGGACATCGGCCCGGATCATGTAAACTGAACCGGCAATTTGTTTGAGGCCTCCCATGATTTCACGACCAGGCCGTTCAATAACGTATGAACCGGCAAACTCGGAACGGACCGAACGGGTAATCCAATTTTCATTCTTATTCAAAACATGCCATTGATAACCCTGGACGGCCGCAATATTAGTGTCTTTGTATGATCCGATGCCATCCCCATTTGTGCTGGAAATCTGGAAGTATTTGAGGAACTGTTTGAGTGTATCAGAGTAAGGGATGAAGTCAGCGTCAAGAACAACCACAAATTCTGTTCGTGGATCCATTTGATGGATAGCTTCCTGCAGAGCCATGCCCTTATAACCGTTTCGGTTGTCACGATGAATTATTTTAACCCGTGGGTGTTTTTTCCATTTGTTTAGAATTTCCACGGTTTTATCATTAGAATCATCGGCCACTATTACTTCGTAATTCGGATAGTCAAAGGAAGTACAGGCGGTGAGAATACGATTAGCCACTTTCTTTTCGTTATAAAAAGCCAGGTGAATTGAGACGAATGGATATGATTTAATCTCGTTATTATTGTTTAAATATGGAAGAAGGCCGATTGATTTATAACCGCCGGAATTTGGATTATTTTTCCCTTGCCGGTTCTTAAAAAATAAACGATAGAGGAAGGTGGAAATACGTCTTCCTTTTTTACCGCCGTTGTCTGCCGCCTGGCTGGCGATGAGAACAATAATTATGGTGAAGTAGTATTTGAGTGAGTAAAGGAAGAAAATACTGCCGAAGAATAAAGCAATGCCCGCCAAAATCTGCCCTATGCGCTTGCTTGTAGTTAGAGGCAGTTTAATTTCTTTTTCTTCTATAACCACTTTTTCACCCAGGATAATGCCTTCTTCAACTTCCTTTGCTATTTCATCGCCTTGTTCAAGGACGAGGCTTTCTTCTCCCGGTTGGCGGACAAGAGTGCCGAAGATACCGGCAAAAATGAACAAAACCAAGAGTAAAGCCATGCTCTTAGAGGGCTTTAACCAGAAATGGGCAATCTTTAATTTTCTCTTGGGTTTAGGCATTTCTATTCTCTTTTCCGGCTCTTGTTTTTCTTTTAATTCCTTTTCTTCGCGTAGTACACGATTTTCCCTTTTTAATTTTTCTGTCTCAACTCTGGCTAATTCTAATTTTTCTTTTTTTAATTCAAGTTCTGCCTTTTTTTCCTCTTTATTTTTAAGTAACAATATTTTCAGTTTTTTTTCATCTTCTTTTCTCTCCAGCCGTCTTCTCTTTGCCTGTATATTTAATAATTTCCAGAAGTTATATTTTTCTTGGACGACGAGGAATAATTTATTGGCGAAACCAAGCAGGGCCTGCCCAGATAAGACAAAGCCGGAGAAAAGCTTTTTTGGGCCAAGGTTTAGTAAAGCGGCAAAATGCACTACCTCTTTTTTTAGCCGGAAAAGTAAAACAGAAAGAAGAATAATGAAAGTCAGATAATCATGGAAAATAAGGAAGACAAGGAAAGCATTAGCCAGTGTCAGCCAATAACCAATAGAAAGTATTGGATGCAAATAGAGCCTTTTTTCTATCTGGTTATTAATTTTTTGTTTTATTGAATTCATTTTTCTATTTCAAGCCTTTCTCAAGTATTTTGAGAATATCTTCTTTTCTCCAGCGGCGGTCTCGTCTGGAACCTAATCTAACGGCTTTTAGCCGGCCTTCATTATCCCAGGTACGCAAAGTATCAGGATGAACGCCCAGTATTTGCGATACCTGT
>CBDUSL010000066.1:0-3039 GCA_965370265.1 uncultured bacterium
ATGATTTTTCAGGTCTTGAATTTAATATTGACGCAAAGACTATGTTAATAATGCTTGGGATAGGCGTTATTTTGTCTATAATGTTTGCCGGGATGCTTTTGGCCGTAGCTATCTTTGCCAAGAGTTATAAAGAAGCTCAAAATTATGTTATGCCTTTTTATATTGTCACTATTTTGCCTGTTGCTATCTTGGGTAGTTTTCCTGGTTTTAAACCAAACCTTGCTTTCTTCTTTATCCCGGCCGTAAATGCGGTTTTACTCTTTAAAGAGAACTTGTTGGGAGTTTTCGAGCCGAGTCATATTATTGCCACTCTAGCCAGTCTTATATTTTTCGCTTTCGTTTCAATATTTATTGCTTCCAAGATTTATTCCAAAGAGAGTATCTTATTTCGCGATTAATGTAAGTATTTTGCCTTTTTAGGCGGTTTTATGTTAAAATACGTATACCTGGTAAAAACAGGGATTAATCCACAACCTTTAAATTACTAATAAACAGCTAATATAAGCAAAGAAAGGAGGTGTCATTATGGCAAATCTAGTCGTTGGTTCAAAAGTAAAAGAAGCGATTAAAGCTAATGGTTGTCACACTTCAGGTGAATTAATGGAAGCTTTAGACGCAAAAGTCGCCGCTATCCTGAATGAAGCTTGTAAACGTACTCAATCAAACAAAAGAACTACTGTTAAAGCTCAAGACCTCTAAATCCAATACCTATCTCAGATGACCTATGGTAGCAAAGGGAAGGTTATATTTTATATAAATCTTTGCTACCCCGGTTAGAGGGGATGGGTTTTTTTGTTAGATTAGAGAAATTTTTAAGCCAAAAAGAGGTGCTGAAAATTTCCTAAACTAACAATCCCGCGCAGTTCGAATGAGATGACAACAAGGCGGGATTTGGGTTGACAAATACTATAAATTTTGATAAGTTTATCTACTAAAATTGAGGCACGATCTTTTTACGGCTGAACAAGGGAGGATGTTTGTGGCTGATTATGAGATTATATTAGCAAGCAAATGTGACCAAAGTGAGGTGGTCAAGGCAATCAAAGGTAAGGGTTTTTTAGAAGAACAGATGGAGAAAAGAGACAGGAGTATAGTTCTTCGCAATGTATGCGATGATGACCTTGAAAAACTCAAGGGCATTGAAGGCATTTTTTCGATACAGTCCGTTCATGGGAGGTAGGTGAATGATATGAAGGTTTATGGCGAGCTGACGACGGTAAAAGAAGTTTTGCAGGGAATGGGATTTCTGGCCTCAGAAATTGGAGAGTCCGGAAAAGATGAACAGGGTTCATTTACTGAAGCCGGGAAACCGGATGAAACCGCCATCACCAATCTCAAAGCCAAGCCGGGCATTAATAATGTCCAAGTTGAAGAAGGGGAGCAAAGGCGCGTTTTCTGCGATCACTTCGAACACTGATCTTTTTGGGGGTATTAGTGCATACTTTACCCCCGCTTTTTTTTAAGGTATTATTTAAGGTATGAGAAAAACTAAAGTTATAAAAATCGGCCAAAAGAAAATCGGGGGGAATAATCCTGTTTTAGTTCAGTCAATGTGTAATACTGACACCAGAGATATTAGGGCCACAGTTAAGCAAATCAAATTATTAGAAAAAGCGGGTTGCGAGATAATCCGGGTGGCTGTTTTGGATATGAAGGCGGCCAAGGCGATTAAAAAAATTAAACAGCAAATCAACATTCCGTTAGTGGCTGATATTCATTTTGATTACCTCCTTGCCCTGGAAGCGATCAAACAAGGGGTGG
Source organism: uncultured bacterium (assembly GCA_965370265.1). Classification (GTDB taxonomy): domain Bacteria; phylum Patescibacteriota; class Patescibacteriia; order JAXHNJ01; family JAXHNJ01; genus CBDUSL01. The sequence goes on from CBDUSL010000066.1 coordinate 1,762, forward strand.
ATAAAATAAGAATCAATCCGGGTAATATTGGAAGTAAAGAAAATTTACGAAAAGTAGTCGAGGCTTGTAAAAAGAAAAGGATCCCCATTAGGGTCGGAGTTAATTCAGGTTCACTTGAACAGAGTATTTTAAAGAAGTACAAAATGCGTGTTACACCCAAGGGTCTGGTGGAGTCCGCCTTAAAAAATATCAGGATTTTGGAAAAAATGAATTTTAAAGATATTGTTATTTCCATTAAATCAACCAATGTTTCCCATATGATAGAAGCCTACCAAATGCTTGCCAGAAAAGTTAAATATCCTCTTCATTTGGGAGTAACCGAAGCCGGCCCCCCTTCTGTCGGTATTATAAAATCATCGGTTGGCATCGGAACTCTTTTAGCCGAAGGAATAGGAGACACGATCCGCGTTTCTTTAACCGGCGATACTTCAGAAGAGGTAAGAGTGGCCTGGGAAATATTGAAATCTTTAAAATTGCGCAAAAGGGGAAGAGAAATAATTTCCTGCCCTACCTGCGGGCGGACCCAGATAAATTTGATTAAACTGGCTAACCAGGTTGAAAAAGCGACTGAGGATATAAAAAAGCCAATTACCATTGCCGTAATGGGCTGCGCGGTAAACGGGCCAGGCGAAGCCAGAGAAGCGGATATTGGGGTGGCCGGAGGCAAGAACATCGGCATCATATTTCGTAAAGGCAAGATTATCAAAACAGTCAAAGAAAAGGATATATTAAAAAGCCTTTTAAAAGAGATTAATAAAATATGAAACGCCAAACACAGACCCTTGCTTTGGTTTTTTTAGTGCTTTTGTTTGCTGGTGTAATTTATTTCGTTATAAATATTAATAAAGAAGAAAATAATATGAATATTTCCGAAGAAATGATTAAACTGCCGGAACCGAAAAAAAATTCAAATGTTTCCCTGGAAGAAACTTTGGCCAGCCGGCGTTCAGTTAGGGAATATAGTGATAAGAAAATCAGTTTAGAAAATTTGTCGCAGCTTCTTTGGGCGGCCCAGGGCCTGACTTCGGAAACAGGAAGAACAGCCCCCTCAGCCGGCGCGCTTTATCCGATGGAGCTTTATATAGTGGGCAGTTTTGGTGATTATGAGCCTGGCATTTATCATTATTCACCGGCCAGCCATTCTTTAGAATTGAAAAAGCGGGGGGATTTTCTGGAGGAATTATCAGAGATTGGTTTAGGTCAGGAAATGATCAAAGAGGCAGAGGTGAATATTTTGGTAACGGGAGTAATTAATAGGACAGCGGAAAAATATGGGGA
>CBDUSL010000067.1:0-2683 GCA_965370265.1 uncultured bacterium
TTTCCTTTGAAGAAAGCCAGAAAGCTTATTATATTTTTCCGATTGGAGGATTAAAGTAAATGCCAGAATTGCCGGAAGTAGAAACAATTACCAAGGGGTTAAGAGAAGCTATTAAAGGCCAAAAAATTATAAAGATTGAAATTCTTGAGCCTAAATCAGTTGTTTTTTTAGGACAAACATTTATAAAAAAGGTAAAAGGCCAAAAAATCGAGGATATTAAAAGGCGGGCCAAACTTTTAATGTTTACTCTGGGGGGAAATGTTTTTATGTTGGTTCATTTAAAAATAACCGGACAGCTGATTATTCATGATGAAAAAGACGCCCTTGATAAATTTACTCGGGTCGTTTTTTACTTAAGTAACCGCAAAAAATTATATTTTAATGATTTAAGAAAGTTCGGTTATTTAAAGCTTTTTAATAAAGAGTCACTGGAAACAGAGTTAAAAAGACTAAATTTTGGTCCGGAACCATTGGAAAAAGAATTCACTCTTCCGGTTTTTGAAAATATTTTAATAAGACGCAAAAAAATGGCGATTAAGCCATTACTTATGGAACAGAGTTTAATCGCCGGGATAGGCAATATTTACGCGGCTGAAGCCTGTTTTATGGCCGGTATAAGGCCGACCAGGAGAGCGGGCACTCTTAAAAAAGAGGAAATAAAAAAGCTTCATGAAGCAGTTATTAAGGTACTTAAGGAATCTTTAAAATATGGGGGCACTTCCGCCGATTCTTATGTTGATGCCTATGGCAAGGAGGGAACTTTTGAAAAAAGACTAAAAGTCTACGGCCGAAAAAATCAAAATTGCTATCGTTGTTCGGGCAGGGTAATCAGGATAGCCCAAGCGGGTAGAGGCACATTTTATTGCCCGAAATGCCAAAAATAAAAAACCCTTTTCAAAGAGTTTTTTTATTTTTATTTATTTAAGGAATAATCAGATATAGCATGACGGAAAGGACAATACTGACAATAACTCCAACAGCAACTTCGGCCAGAGTGTGGCCCATATGCTTTTCAAGCCGATCCGGAAACCCCTCTTTTTCTTTTTCTGGATATTTTGCTATAATTTTATTCAATGCTTCTGACTGAAAACCCATTATTCGGCGGAAGCCTAGGGAGTCTCTGATGATAATAAGGCTGAAAACAGTTGAGATAGCAAAGGCGGCGCTAAAAACCCCTTCGGAAATAAAAATTACTGTTGACAAGGAAATGACAAAAGCCGTGTGAATGGAGGGCATACCCCCGTAATCAAAAGACATGTTATAGGAAAAGTTGCCCTTAATAGACCTGATAATGATCTTTACGGCAAAAATAATAATGCCGGTGATAATGGGGATAAGAATTAATTTAGGATAGGCCATAATGGATTATATTTTTTCAATAATATTCGGCTTTGTTCAGGGTTTAACCGAGTTCATTCCGGTTTCCAGCTCTGGGCATCTTGTTGTTCTGCATAAGCTGGTTAATTTTAAATTTGCTGATTCTCTTTCGTTTGATGTCGTTCTTCACGCCGGAACCCTGCTCGCCCTGATTATTTATTTTTATAAGGATATTATACGATATTTAAAAGCTTTTTTCAATAGTTTTAAAAATTTTGATTTTAAAAATTACCCAGACCAGAAAATTGCCTGGTTTATTATCGCGGCGACTATTCCGGCGGTGATCTTCGGGTATTTATTGGAAGACCAGATCGAAAGCGCTTTTCGTTCTCCTTTGTTAGTCGCTTTAATGCTTATTTTTGTCGGCCTTTTATTTATTATTTTTGAAAAAGTATTCCAAAAGATAAAAAACTTGGATGAGATTTCTTTTGGCTCTTCGGTGGTTATTGGTTTTTTTCAGGTTTTAGCCTTAATTCCAGGGGTTTCCCGTTCCGGTATTACTATCTTAGGCGGCCTTTCTCAGAAGATAAAAAGAGAGGAAGCGGCCCGTTTCGCTTTTTTATTAGCTATTCCGGTTACTCTTGGAGCCGTTATTAAAAGATCAGGACTTATTTTTTCTTATGAAATAAATTCTGGTGAGTGGCTTGTTTTACTCCTTGGATTTTTAACCGCTTTTATTTCCGGTTATCTGGTTATTAAATTTCTGCTGAATTATTTAAAAAATCATTCTTTGAATGCTTTCGCCTATTATCGTTTTATTCTGGCTGTGTTTATTATTGTTTATTTTTATATAATTTAAAAAATATATAGAATGCCTCTTAAAACCATAAATATAGAGGGTCAGGTATATTTTGTGACAAGTAAAATTTATAGGAATCTTAATATTTTTGTTTATGATAGATTTTGTGAAACCGTTATTAATACTTTGGAATTTATGAAGAAGCAGAATAAATTCAAGCTACTTGGTTATATTATTATGCCTGATCACTTGCATTTGGTTATCTGGCCTATGGGCAAAAATACAATTTCTGATATAATGAGAGATTTTAAAAAATATACCTCACGTCAAATTATTAATTATGCTATTAAATCCGAGAAGTGCGGATCTCCTGATCCGCACAGCTTAGTTCGGTTGGATCGGGAGATCCAACCTTCTCAAATAAAAAATTATAAATGTGATCAGGAGAAGAGGCCTTCCCCAGAAAATAAATTAAACTATCCGACCTTCTCGGAATTGTTAAAAATCTTCACAGTTAATACAAAAAAACAATATTACAAACTCTGGCAGTCGCATAACTGGATAGAA
>CBDUSL010000068.1:0-2624 GCA_965370265.1 uncultured bacterium
AAAACCCTGCCCGGATTAATTATAATAATCGTTATTCCTTCAACTATTATTATTTATGAGGAATTAAAAAAATTAAAAAAAGAATGGAATAAATCAAAATCAGAGAAAAAAAAGCAGGCCGTTAAATCACAGAAAAATGAAAGTGAAAAAAATAAAAAGCCGTCAAATAGATTCGTTTATTCCTATAAAAATAAAAAAATAAAAGTAATAAAATCGCTGAGCATACTTTTGATGATGGCCGGTATTAGTGTCTATACGACTAATGCCTTTTTTATGGATTATGAAACAGGCAAAGGCAGTTTTTCCGCCGGCTCATGGTGTTCAATAGTAATTAACGAGGTCTACTATCATGTTGATGATGAACACGGCCTGGACGGGGAAGACTTGAACGGTGCGATGGAAAAAGGCAACCAAAATAATCGTCCCGATGAATGGCTTGAAGTTTATAACGGCTGTGATTATGACATCAGCTTGAAAAACTGGACCCTGACTGACAATGAAGGTGTCTTTGTTATCCATCCAAACAAATCAGTGCCGGCTTACGGCTACGGACTTATTTCTAAAACCGCCAGCACCTGGACCAGGTTTTGGGGCTTTCGTCCCGGACTCGGTAATCTGGACGGGATCAAAATTATTGAGGTCGGAGAAGATGGCAAACCCATCTATCAGATATATGATAATGCCGGCGATTATATAATTCTAAAAAATCAACTGGGTGAAATTGTGGATCAAATGAATTACGGCAACAATACTGATATCTGGGATCCGGCAGCCGTTGGTGTACCGGCCGGACATTCACTAGCAAGAAATCCGGTGGCCTTTGACCGAAACCTTGCTTCGGACTTTGTTGATAATTGCTCCCCTACTCCCGGTTACCCAGAAGTTACCACGGGAACAGATTGCCTATAATATAAATTTATGAAATATATTTTCCAAAAAAAATATAAGATACTACTTACCGCTATTTTTGCTTTATCATTTTTATTAATATCCCAGCCAGTAAAGGCAGCTGACTTAACCGTAATATTTCCTGACGATCCGACATTCAACGAACTGGAAATTTTGCCCGGCTTTACAACAAGTAAAATTATTACTGTTATAAATAACGCGGAAGTAGAAAAAAATGTGGGTTTGATAATAGAAAATAATTCCTCGGCCGAGCTAAACGATGTCCTTTATTTCACGGTCCAAAAAAACGGGAATATTATTTATGGCGGACCAACCGACCCGAAAACATTGTCTGACCTGGTCAATGACGGAATATTAAGCTTAGGCACCCTGACCCCCGGCGAATCGGCAAATTTTACCGTTTCATCTGAATTTACGAAAAATGCGGGTAATGAATATCAATTAAAAACCTCTATTTTTGATCTAAAAATAGGGTTTGTTGAAACATCCCCCCCTCCCCCAACGAATACAAATATCCCTTCAAATACTAATAATACCAATGGAACGGTTCTCGGAGCAGAAACCGAGGCAGAACCCAAAATTAAAGGGAAAATCTTCGGAATGGAGGTGGAATTACCCCTTTCTGGAAGCCAATTATTAAGATATTCCCTATTAATTATCGCCTTATTTGCGATAATCATGGCGGTTATAAGTCCGATTTATCATAAACTTAACCTCAAGAAAAAAAGGTAGATATAGACAAAGTTATCCACACAAGCGATACTTTAATAGAAATTACCCTAAAGTAAGCCCATAAACCCCCTGATAAGAAGGGGTTTTTAGTCCTTGACAAAAATTGAAAAATGGTCTAAGATATACTAAATTAAAGTATAGTTCTTTTATCGATTCAGGAGGAAAAACCATCGCACCTTATTACTAGGCATATAGCTCTTTATTAAAACCTAATATGGAGGAAAGGTTTTAAAGACCAACAAAAGTTAATAAAAACGACAAAAAAATCTAATCATTAAAAGAGAGAGACTCGTATTTATCGTAAAAAAAGGTTTTATTACTTTCTGTTGGTTTTTTTATTAAACAATTCAATATAATAACGATTATCTAATTAAAACTAAACTTAAAAGGAGATAAAAAACAATGGTAAACATTAACCTATTACCGAGAAAAACCTGGAAAACAAAGGCAATTAAAACAATTAGTATTGTGGCCCAGGTATCTTTAATTATCCAGATGTCCTCTTTGGGCGTCTTTTTAGTGCCCGCTCAAGCAGGCGCTGAAGTTTATGAATATGATTATGAAAATGTATGGCAAGAACCCGGCAGAGTAATGAACTGGACCGCTTATGAATTTGGCGGACATGTTGTTACTGATTATGAAGATAATGTCTGCGGAACAAACGACTGGACACATGGACAAGCAAATGTCAGCCCGACTAATGTTGACCTTGCTTCTTATGCCGGCAATGACACTCCGTGTGACAATCCAGGTCCAGCCCCTACCCTGCAGTACGATGAAGATGATAATTACTTATATTTCAGAGTGCGGTTAGTGGACAATCCACAACAAAAGACCGGTTCACTGTATAATTCTTATCACTGGGATGTTTTAGTGGAAACAAATGGCGATGAATATAGTGACTATGTAATTGATATGTTTGGCACGGCTGATTATTTAAAAGATGACTATCCTCAAACTCCAGTATCTTCTGTTCAGGGTGT
>CBDUSL010000069.1:0-2494 GCA_965370265.1 uncultured bacterium
CAGAAAAAGGAATTCGGCACATATCATGTTACTAATTCCGGGACTTGTTCTTGGTACGAATTTACAAAAGAGATTTTCAAGCAAAAAGGAATAAAAATTAAAGTGAAACCAATCGCTACAGAAGAATTCCCCAGACCAGCCAAAAGACCAAATTATTCCATAATGAACAATAATAAATTAACCTCCTTAAGGTCTTGGCAAGAGGCATTGGGGGAATATTTAAAAAATGAAGCGTGATATATTCAAAGTTGCCGTAAGGGCGATAATAGTAAAAAATAAAAAAGTTTTATTACTTCATCGCCGGGATTATGATTTGTGGGAACTACCAGGCGGTGGCATGGATAATAATGAAACGATTAAACATGCCATAAAGCGCGAGGTCAAAGAAGAGACTAATTTAACAGTTAAGCCCTTAAAACTTATTGGGGTTTACCATAATTATCGGGACAAAATCATTATTTTTACATTCTTGGTAAAAATATTATCAGGTCGTTTAAAAAAGAATGATGAAGCCGACAATTTTATATGGTGTGATGACCGAAAATTTCCTAAAAATGTATCGTCAAAAAATAAACAAAGAATATTAGATTATTATAAAAATAAAAAAGAAGCGATAATAAAAACCCAAAGAGGTAAAAGAGTTATTGAAGAATTGGGTTTAAAAAAATGAGTTACGGTAAGTACAAAGTGGCAGTCGCGGGTTTAATTACTAAAGGTGAAAAAGTATTACTCCATCATCGGACTGATTATGATGCGTGGGATTTACCCTCGGGAGGCATGGAGGCTGGTGAGACAATTATTCAAACTTTGAAAAGAGAAGTAAGGGAAGAAACGGGTTTGAAAGTGGAACCCAAAAAACTGATTGGTGTTTATCATAATTTTAAACGTGATGTAATTGTATTTATTTTTTTGGTAAAAGTAATATCAGGTAAGTTAACAAAAAATAAAGAAGCGGATGATTTTGGTTATTTTCTCTATAAGAAGTTGCCAAGGAATATTATTCCTAAACACCGAGAGAGAATTTTGAATTATTTTAATAATAGAAAAAAAGTAGCTATAGTTACCCAAAGAAGTTGGCCAAGTATAAAAACCCTTAAAAAGATTAATAAAATTAATAAATAAAATTATGTTTGACTTTAAAGATCAAATTGAAAATGAAATTAAAGAGATTAAAGACAATAATCTTTACAAAGAAGAAAGATTAATCCAAGGGATGCAGGGAGCGGAGATTGAAGTAAACGGGAAAAAAGTGTTAAATTTCTGCGCCAATAATTATTTAGGTTTGGCCTCAAATCCAAAATTAATTAAAGCAGCCAAAAAAGCCTTAGACAAGTGGGGCTATGGGTTATCTTCTGTCCGGTTTATTTGCGGAACCCAGGAGATTCACCAGGAGTTGGAAAGAAAAATCAGCGAATTTATGGGCACAGAGGCGACCATTCTATACTCGTCTTGTTTTGACGCCAACGGCGGATTTTTTGAAACTATTACCACAAAAGACGACGTGATAATTTCTGACGAATTAAATCACGCTTCAATAATTGATGGAGTGCGTTTATCAAAAGCGGAAAGAAAAATATTTAAGCACATGGATTATAAAAGTCTTGAAGAAGTACTAAAGGAGTGTGAAAGCTTTAGAAGAAGAATTGTGGTGACCGACGGAGTTTTTAGTATGGATGGTGATATTGCCGACCTCAAAGCAATGGCTGATCTTTGCGATAAATATAATGCTTTATTAATGGTTGATGATTCTCATTCCACCGGCTTTGTCGGAGAAACAGGCAAGGGGACTCATGAGTATTGTGGCGTGATGGATCGAGTGGATATTATTACTTCTACTTTAGGGAAAGCTCTGGGCGGAGCGACAGGGGGATTTACCACCGGCCGGAAAGAAATAATAGAATTATTTAGGCAGAGATCGCGCCCTTATCTTTTTTCCAATTCCTTGGCCCCGGTTATGACGGCTACTTCTATTGCCGTTATTGATATGCTCAGTGAAACTACGGATAGTTTAAAAACATTAAATGAAAATACCAAGTATTTCCGGGAAAAAATGACCGCTTTGGGCTTTGATATTAGGCCTGGGACCCACCCCATTGCCCCTGTAATGCTCTATGACGCGGGTTTAGCCCAAAACATGGCTAAAGACCTCTTAGATGAGGGAATTTATGTCATCGGCTTCTTTTTTCCGGTCGTGCCTAAAGAGAAAGCGAGAATCAGAGTTCAAATTTCGGCCGCTCATACCCGGGAGCATTTAGACAAATGTATTGAGGCTTTTGAAAAAGTGGGGAAGAAGCACGGAGCGATAAAATAAATCCAAAATTATAATAAAAAAATGTCACCCTGAGCTATGTCTAAGGGCGGCGAAGGAAAGGGTCGATAGTTTATTGTCTATACTTCGAGAGCCTCAGTATGACAATAAATTTTAACCTAACTTTTTCTTCAATTCCTCTAACATTATTTTAGTCATTTCAGCTAAACCAAATTCATGCTGCCA
>CBDUSL010000070.1:0-2463 GCA_965370265.1 uncultured bacterium
TTATATGCCCGAGTAGTTTTAAGGCTCCCTATTAAAGATTTAACGGGCGGATTTAATTGTTTTAAAAGAGAAGTTTTGGAAAGCATTGATTTTGATGACGTTCATTCTTCTAATTACGCTTTTCAGATTGAAATGAAATACCGGACTTATAAAAAAAATTTCCGGATTAAGGAAATTCCTATTGTTTTTACCCTTCGCCAGAAGGGAAAAACTAAATTTTACTATAAGATGATTTTAGAGAGCCTTTGGCTGGTAATTAAACTTCGTTTTTAGATGCGTTTTCTTTTTTCTTTTCCTCCGGCCGTAAAACAAAAGAAAAACTAAACCACCAGAAAAATATAATCCAAATAATAGTTAGAGCCGTACCGCCGTAGTTATGAAAAAAGACAGCCGGCCCATCCGCCCAATAATAAAACAGCAGGGCGATTATTGATATTCTGACTACATTCATAATAAAAGTGCCCAGAAGCCCGATGATTATAGTTTCCGTCTTAGAAGCAAAAGAATAAGCCCCTTGGAGGCCGGTAATAAGGGTAAGAATGATAAGGATTAAGCTTTGCCAGCCAATACAATTCCAGGAGATGAAAAGAGGGGTTAGGCTTGCTCCCTGGCGCAGAAAAAGAACCGAGCCTTGGCTTTCGTTGGCCACACCGAAGAGACTCAAAAAACCGCCGACAAAACGAGTAAGATAGGGTACCCAGGCATTTTGGATTCTTTGCCAAAAACCGCTTTTTAAAACCAGCTCAGTTAGGAATTCATTAAAAGTGGTAAAAATGGGCAAAAGGAGAAGAAGAATAACAATAAAAATAAAAACGTAATTAAATCTCTTTTTTAAGGAGGGTTTAGCCGGTTTTTCTTCTTTTTCCATAAGGCTATTATACCCTATATATAGTTATTGAGAAATAAACGCTCTTATGGTATTTTTAAATAGCATGACTTTTTTATTCAGTTTTATTATATCAGTCCTATTTATTTTTTTTCTTTCTCTATTTTATAAAGAAGAAGCTTTTTTTTGGCTGGAAAAATTTAGAATAAAAAGAAAAAAGAAAAAATTTGCTAAAAATGAAAAAAATTTAAGTTTTGGTCGAAAAGAGCCGATAAAAAAATACTGCGGTTTTAGGGACTGGTCGGATGAAGGCGGTGAAATCTGTACGCTTTTTGAACATGAAGACGGGGCTGAATACATGGTGACTGAGGAAATCTGCCAAAAGTGCCTGGTTTGGGCCAGGTATGAAGAGTGGCTTTCCTCTGATAAGAAAAAAGATTTTTCGGTGACCCTGGCCCACACCATGAGCGGTTCAGAGCCGATGGTAGTGGAAACAGATAAGTACAACCCGGAAATGGAAAGCGGGCTTAAGTTTTCAGACTTTGTAATTAAAAGAAAAAGAGTGCCTTGGGCGGGCAAGGCGGCTATTGCTGTTTTAACTTTAATCACTTATTTGATGGTTTATTTTTCAGGTGTATTTACTAATCCAGTGGTTTTGGCCAATCCGGATATTTTTTATTTTTATGATGAAGGGGACAAGGCAGATACTGATGCCTGGAATATGAGGACGACTAATCCTAGTTCTGCTGATAACCTAACAACTAAATGTGACAATCAATCTGTTTTCGATACTGCCAAGGCTTGTATTTTGGATAGTGGCGATACGAGTAGTATTTTTGAAATTCCTCCTACTACTATTACTAAAAAAGGATGGATGACTGATGATGATGATTTATTAGACGGGACTATGCCGGCGGGTAATTTTATCGTTTATGTGGAGTATTATTGGAATGTTCGTACTGACTGTACTTTTTCCAGTGGTGAACTTTGGTGGCGCTTATATAAAGGAAGTAGTGATCTTAGCAGTAGTACGGAATTATTTTCGTGGAATTTATTATGTAATATGGTTGAAGATGTTGCAGATTCCACCTGCTCCGACACAGTGAATAAAGGGTCAAGCACAACTTTTAACAATGAGGTTTTATATGTTGAATTTTATACAGAGGTTAATTTTTCCTGCGATAAAATTGATTCTGCCCCCAATGGCTCTATCTATCTTTATGTAGATGGAGGAACTACGCAAAAATTAGATACTCCCACTTACGCCCCAATTCCCGAAAACAGCCTTTATCTCGCTTTTGTAGTTCCCTTTTTACCGGTGATTATTAAGAAGTTTAAGCTTAAGGATTATTTAAAGAAAAAATAATTTTTTAGGATAAGAGAGCATTATAAATATATTTCCATTTCGACTGAGGCCCCGAAGTGGCATCGAGGGGACGAATGGAGAAATCTCATATATTATAAAGAAAGTAAGATTTGATTTTGCTTTTTTTTTGTGTTATAATATGGTTAAATTTGGCTTATTTTAGCGGAAAATTTCCTTAATTATTAGGGATTAGTGTCGATGTTTCGACTTCGTGGGTGATTAGTCCCGATGTTCCGACTTTGTCGGAAATCGGGATCCCGATTTCGCCGTA
>CBDUSL010000071.1:0-2427 GCA_965370265.1 uncultured bacterium
TATACTAAAAACATGGATAATAACAAAACTTTTGCAGTATTAATATCAGGAGTGCCTTTTATAATAATCGGCATTTTTTTTCTTAAAGCTTGGAAAAAATCTAATACAATAAATAATAAGGTATGAAAAAAACAAACTTAATTATTATCTTCATAGTTATTATTCTTTTGGCAGTTGGGCTTTATGTCATTTTTGGCTTACATGATTGTACCAAACTAGATGAAGAAGAATGCAAAATGGACAAACGCTGCCTTTCTGTGCTTGTCCCCTGCACTGACCCGACATGTACAAGCGATGCCATTTTTAAAGAATGTAAAGACAAGGGAGAGTCGGCTAGTACTTTATCAAACACTCAAACAGCTAACACTAATACTTCTTCCGTTGGTCAGCCTGTTAATACTAATTCTATAAACACCAATACTGCCAACGTAAACAACTCAAGACTTGACGAAGATGAAGAAGCTATCATTGAAAGAATGGAAAATACAATTAACCCTCATTTTACCGGCATCAATAACCAAGGCAAAGAATATCTCCAATACCTTTTTGTAGACCGGCGCTATACACAAAATGAAGAGTACTTTACCACTATTCGGTTTAACGCTGATGAATACTCTAATAATCTCCAGGAAAAAAAGGTGATTCAGAAAAAGATGGGGGAAGTTTTAAAAGATTTATTTACAACCGAGGATAAACTGGAAATTGTTCAGTTTGAGGCCTACTTTAGTTTAGAGATAAACGCTAAGCCTGCTTATTCTATTGAAATAAATAAAAGCCAGGCCGATACCGTGGACTGGGATGAAAATGAAGAAACTTTATTTTATGAAACCCTTCCTGAAACCTGGACTCTGAAAATATCAGGTTATACTAATTAAAAAAATATAAAAAAAATTATGACCCAGAAGAAAAAAACAACTTTAATAATTGTTGCCGTTTTAATAATTGCCGGTGGAGCCGGTCTTTTTTATGTGGTCAAAGGTGGATTTACGGCTAAGCAGCGTTACAACAAATGCGCGGAGACATGCGAAGAGCTGATGTTTAATAAAAGCAATATTCCTCAATGTAAACTTGAGTGTGAAGATATTACCGGGTATAATCCTACCGCAAAAAAAGAAGAAACATCCAAACAAGAGACAACAAACACTTCAAGCACAACAACGACCAATACTTCTATTAATACCTCAGTCATTAACACTTCAACTGTTAATACAAATACTTCTTCGACAAATAGTAATATAAATACCGAAGATTATGAAGACCGTGAATATTATTGTAATTGGGTCTGGTACCAGGAGATTATTGATAATAATACCAAAGAGCTGATTTACGAATGTACCAGTTCTTACCCTTGGTGTAATAGTGCCGACAGAACTTTTGAAAATGTGGGTTGTTGTTCTGACAAGGAACACACGGATTGCATTACTTTACCAAATTTATTATAAAAATTTATGAAAAAATCAACTAACAACAAGGGAATAAGCCCAGTAGCTGTGGTTATAATCATCGTATTAATTATAGCAATCGGAGGCGGGTTTTGGTATTTTCTAATTCGAAAGGAAAATGTCAATACGAATTCAGTTAATATCACTCCTGCCGCAAACACAAACACCAGTCTTGATACGACGGACTGGCAAACTTTTCAAAACAACACTTATGGCTATCAGTTAAAATTCCCAAAAGATTGGTATTATATTGCGGACGCTATGACCGGACCCCTGCCTCCAGCGACTGCCTTTTTTTCTAGTGTTGACGCAGTGGCCACTTATAAATACGCCAGCCTTGCCATTTTGGTTTCAAGCTTGATGGATGAAAGTCTGGATACTTGGTCAGAGGTTGAATTGCTAGTGGCGGATGGTTATAGCAAAAAAAGTATAAAAGTGGGCGGGGAAGACGGATTTAGATTGGAGCGAAGTACTCATCCGGCCGACAACGGCGCTATTATTTATACAGCTAAGGGTGACTATATGTTTCGCCTTTCCTGGGGGGCCACTGATCAAAGTTTATGGCCAGCCAACGAAGCTATCCTGGAAGCTATAATTAATAGTTTTGAATTTATTGATATTTTAGAAAAAGATTTTACCAAAGAAGGTAATATTACTATTTATTTGGGAGATACTGAAACAGAAAACTGGCAGCTTGTTTATGAGGAAGCGGGAAATCCTGCCCTTTCAGTTGATTTATTGTTTGATTATCATTATATTCCCAGTGTCTGTGTTATAGACGAAGAAGAAACAACCTGCCAAGAAGCAATTGATGAAGGATTAATTGAATCAGGAGACAGAGTAACGGTTGAGGGAGTAGGATTTGAAAACGACCAAGTTATTGTTTTTAAAATAACAAAATAATAAAAGTAATATATTTTTAGAAAGGAGGTGAAAAAAATGTTGAATAAAATGAAATCCGCCTTGGGCGGAAAAAAAACAACTA
>CBDUSL010000072.1:0-2407 GCA_965370265.1 uncultured bacterium
TATTTTTCCAGAATGTTTTCTTCCTTTTTTTCCTGGAAAGTTCCCAAAGAAGCCATACCCAAGGCCAGAAAAAGAAACAAAATAAACATCAAGCTAAAGGAAAAACAGTAGAAAAGGCCCGAAAGAAATATCAAAGAAAAACAGGCAATAAATAGGACCAAATACTTGTCATCCCCTTCAGATTTTAGCCGGTATAGTTTCTTAATTAATAAAATAATATACATAACAAATAAGCTTAAGTAAGCACCAAAACCAAGAATACCCAGCGTGGAAATCATCTGCCACCATTCACTCCCTGATTTAATAAAGCTGAAATTCCATAATTCATTATCATTAAACTCTAACGGCCTGAAGCGGGACAAATCAAAGTAAAAAGTGCCGGGACCTGAACCAAAAAGCGGATTTTTTATTAAGCTACTTTTAGTTACTGACAAAGAAGTAGCCTGATCAAGAGAAATGTCAGTCGATACCCCAATATTATAAACACCGGTGCTGGAAATAAAAAGCATGAGAATAGAAAAAGCAACAATAATAGACGAAAGAGAGGTCCACCTGACTGAAGTTTCTTTGATTTTAACCGTTAGAAAAAATAAAAGAGTGACAAAGCCAATAATCAAAGCGTACCAACCGGCATTAACATCCATAAGAAAAAGAATAACTAAATTTAATGAGATAAGAGAAGTATAAAAAATCTTCTTCCATTTTACTTCACCTTTTATCAAGAGAATAAAACAAAGAAGAGTAACCAGGGCTAAATATACAGAAAAGCCCGAAGAAGAATTAACCACTAAATTAAAATAAGAAATTTTGGCAAACTCCCAGGGAAAAATATAGAGCTTAAAAATTTTAACAAAAAAGACCAATGAAGCGGCGGCTGATGAAAATATAAAAACAGTTAATACCCGCTTAATGTCTTTCCGGTCTTTAAAATTATTAATAATGAGAAAAAAGAAAATTATAAAGAAGACAATCGAAAGTAAACTATGGTGGTAATAATTTGTCGTTCCGATAAGGCTATAATCAAGCTGATAGGAAAAAAGCGAAGAGATAAGATAGATAATGGCAAATATTAAAAGAGGGGTAAGAAGCAACGGCTTTTTAATCTTTTTTTCCTTATTGACTGATAAGTCTACAAACCAGAAAACAGCCGCCAGGAGAGTTAAGAGATAAAAAATCGCTGCTTTATTTAATTCCAGCACTTGAGAGTTTAGAGAAGAGAAAAAGATAGGAACGAGAAAGACAGCGGCCAGGAGAAAAAACCTGGTTAGGAGGGCATAAATGCTCTGTTCTTTTTTTGCTTTAAAAATATTCATAATTTTATTTAATTATTTTTTTCACTATTTGGTTTAATTCTTCTTCTGAATAAAATTCAACGGTAATTTTGCCCTTTTTACCCCTTTTGTCTATCTTCACCTTAGTGCCTAAGGTAGAGCGAAGTAAATCTTCCTTTTCTATCAAAGATGGATCAAGAGGCCCGGCGTAGCCAAGCCCTTTTTTTACCTGTCGGGTTACGTCTTCTGTTTTTCTGACCGAAAGATTGCTTTTTAATATCTGGCGGTAAATTTTAAGCTGCTCTTTTTCTGAAGGCAGAGAAAGAATTACCTTAGCATGGCCCTCGGTAATTTTTTCAGCTCCTATGCTTTTTTGGATTTCTAACGGAAGGCTTAAAATACGAAGAGTATTGCTCACCGATTCACGGCTTTTTCCCACTCTTTTGGCAATTTGCTCCTGGTTGAGATTAAACTCATCGACCAATTTTTGGAAAGCCATCGCTTCTTCAATCGGGTTAAGATTTTTTCTCTGGAGATTTTCCACTAAAGCAATTTCGAGTTTTTCTTGGCGGGAAGTATCACGAATAATGGACGGCACAGTTTTTAAGCCGACAATTTTGGCGGCCGTCAAGCGCCTCTCTCCGGCAATAAGAGTATAGCCCTCCGTACTACGACTTAAGATAAGAGGCTGGAGAATACCATGCTCCTTGATAGAGTTAATGAGATCTTCCAGATCCTGATGATCAATTGTTCCCCTTGGCTGCATGGGATTAGCTTCTATTTCAGAAGTTTTAACTTTTAGAATTTTTTCATGGTCAAGAAGTTCAACAATCTCGCTTTTTCCTTTTTTTAATGGAATGAGGGAGCCAAGTCCTCTTCCCAATCCTTGGTTTGCCATATTATTTTTCTAATATTTCTCTTGATAATTTATGATAAGCTTTTGCCCCGCTTGATTTCTTGTCATATTTTAATATTGTCTTGCCGTATGAGGGGGCTTCCGCCAGACGGATATTGCGAGGGATAGCGGTCCGAAAAATTCTGCTTGGAAAATACTTATAAAGCTCCTGTAAAACGTCCCGGGAAAGTTTATACCTTGGATCAAACATAGTAACGAGAGCTCCCAATACCTTAAGATC
>CBDUSL010000073.1:0-2304 GCA_965370265.1 uncultured bacterium
AGGGAGTAGTGCTTGGAACCGCTGTCGTAGCCGGAGAAGAAGATGAATTGCCTCAAGCTGGTTCCAATTTAAGAGAATATCTCTTGTGGCTGTCTGCTTTAGTTTGGATGGCTTTTGGCGCTTACGGATACAGAAAGCTGGAACTGAAAAATAAATAATTAAATTAAAAACTAAAATACTTAAAGAGTGCCCTGCTAAAAGAACATTCTTTATTTACCTCTTGATTCGCCAATCAAGTTCAGCTCGATAGGCGGGTTGTCAAAAATACGAAAATAAACCAAGTTTAAATATTATTAATTTGGTTGATAAAGTATTTGACAAAATATTGCTTAAAGCGTAAGGTGTAGTATAATTATTCTAATTAAATAACTATTTTTCCGCTATTGGGCGGATAAAAAAAGGAAAAAACGATGAAAAAATTAATCAAACACAAGGTAATTGGCGCTTTCGTTTTAGGGTCATTTGTCTTTGGCACCGCTTTATTGGGGGTAATGTTGATGCCTGAAAAAGTAAATTCCACGGTTTCCGTGCCTTGTCCGGATTTCACCGGTGACAACTGGGTCAGCTTGTCTGATTTTTCCCTTTTTGTTGATTATTACAACAATACTCACGATCAGGGTCAAAAAATAGGTTTTAATAAACCGGCTGATTTTGACCAAGACAAGGATGTTGATGATGATGATTTAGCAATTTTTCAACTCTATTACAACGGCCCTTTCACTTGTGGAGTTGATAGTCTTGTAAATCTTGATACCATTTGTCCGGATTTTAACCAGGACTATGTCGTTAATCTTTCAGACTTTACCTTTTTCGGGGAGTATTATGACACCCAAAACTTATTAGCCGATTTTGACGGAGACGGAGATGTTGACGAAATGGATCAAAATATTTTTGAAATGTTTTACAACACCGACTTCATTTGTGCCGAATATCCAGTTTAACATTTTAAGCGACTCATACATTAGGTTAGTAAAACCTGAATATAAAAAAGAAAGCCTTAAATTTAGGGGCTTTCTTTTTTTAAAAGAAGTATTTTAAAGAATTTTCTCTTTATGATAAGATAAGTTAAGAAATTCAGGGTCGGGGTATAGCGCAGTTGTCCCGAAGTTGTCGAAATCTCCGATTTCGCAACAACTTCGAGGATCCTCGAAAAATCACAAAATCAAAGATTTTGGATTTTTCGGGAGTAATCGCGCATCGTTCGGCCTGCCCGCCATGGCCTAAGCCGGGGATTAGCTCAGTTGGCTAGAGCGCACGCTTCGGGTGCGTGAGGTCGCCCGTTCAAGTCGGGTATCCCCGACCAAGGCGATGGCAGGCGAGGACGATGAGGTCGTGGGTTCGAGTCCCACTACCCCGACTCTGAATTTCTATTCTTGACGATAAATGCTAAAAGATGTAGAATAGGCGTATTATAAAGTAGAATTGAAAAACTTTATTTTTTTATGAAAAAAATTATCCCTCAACACATCGGAATAATAATGGACGGTAACCGCCGCTGGGCGCGCTCCCGTGGTTTGCCCACTTTGTATGGCCATAAAAAGGGTTATGACAAAGTAATAAAGGCGGGGGACTGGTGTTTTGATAGGGGAATTAAAATACTAACCGTTTACGCTTTTTCCACGGAAAACTGGAACCGCTCCAAAAAAGAAGTCGGCTATTTAATGCGTCTTTTAAAAAAAGGCCTTCAGACGGAAATAAGGGATCTTCATAAAAAAGGCATCAAAGTGAGAATCATCGGAAGAGTAAAAGAGCTTTCAAAAGGCTTGCAATCCGCGATCAAGGAAACTATGGAGCTGACTAAAAATAATACCAAGGGTATTATTAATATTGCGATTAATTATGGCGGCCGCCCGGAAATTATTGATGCTATAAAAAAAATAGTAAAAAAGAAATTAACGCCTGTCAAAATAAATGAAGCTCTGGTGGATGCAAATCTTTATACGGCTGGCCAGCCTGATCCGGATATGATTATCCGCACTTCCGGCGAGTATAGGCTTTCTAACTTTTTAACCTGGCAGTCTTCATATTCTGAATTGTATTTTATAAAAAAGCACTGGCCGGCTTTTACGGAAAAAGATTTGGATGAAGCTTTGCAAGAATTTTCCAAAAGGCAGAGAAGGTACGGGGGGTAAAAAACTAAAATAAAAAACAGGTGGCTTTTTAAAACAAAGCCTTTTTTAATTATGCGAAAAATTATTAATAATATTTATGGCATTAAAAACAATTAATATCCCGGGGCAGGCCTATTTTGTGACAAGTAAGGTTTATAAGAACCAGAACATTTTTGTATATGATGAGTTTTGT
>CBDUSL010000074.1:0-2280 GCA_965370265.1 uncultured bacterium
CCACGCTTTTGACCCTGCGGGTCATCACCCGGAGGGTGACAATGTGATAAGTTTTGGTGGTTATGGAAATAGCATATGTATTATATTTATTTATTAAAAAGCTCTATTAAAAATTGGTATTATGTTGGCTTTACAAATTCAATAATAAATAGAATTAAAAAACATAATTTACTTCAAGTCAGATCCACAAAAGCCTACACCCCTTTAAAGATTGTTTATTACGAAGCCTACTTAAGTAAAAAGTTGGCTAGAAAAAGAGAGTTAGAGTTAAAAAACAATAATCAGCAAAGGGAAATATTATACAAAAGGTTAAATATTATTTAATTAACAAGCCGCCATCGTCTAGCTTGGCCTAGGACACCACGCTTTCAATGTGGTAACACGGGTTCAAATCCCGTTGGCGGTACCAAACTTCTTATTTATAAGAAGTTTTTATATTAAATTAAAATGTTAAAATAACTTTGTGAAAATATTTGTAGGCAAGGCTTCCACGCCTTGCCGAAAATTAGTCGAGGCGTGGAAGCCTCGACTATGTAAATAGATGCATTGTTATCTCCGCTACTCAGATGTCTCTGCCTAAGTTTAATAAATATGTTAAAATAAACCTATGAAAATATTAGCTATAGAAACATCCTGTGACGAAACAGCCGCCGCTTTCCTTGAAGAAAACAAGGGCCAGTTTACCTTGCATTCAAATGTTGTTGCCTCCCAAATAGATATTCACACTAAAACCGGCGGAATTGTTCCGGAAGTAGCGGCCAGGGAGCATGTCACAAAAATTATCCCGGTTATTAAAAAGGCAATTTCTAATTTAGAAGAAGTTGATGTATTTGCGATTACCTCAGGCCCCGGACTTATTACTTCTTTAATCGTAGGGGTAGAAACGGCTAAAACTCTGGCCTTTGCCTTTAAAAAACCTTTAATTGCCGTCAATCACATGGAAGGCCATCTTTATTCTAACTGGCTGCCAAAAAAGAAAGGGATTAAGTCTTTCAAGAAACCTGATATCAAATTTCCGGCGCTTATTCTAATAATCTCCGGCGGCCATACGGAAATCATTCTGATGGAAGATGAATATCATTATAAAAAAATAGGCCAGACCCTGGATGACGCAGCTGGCGAGGCTTTTGATAAAGTGGCAAAAATACTGGGCCTTGGTTATCCCGGAGGGCCGATTATTGAAAAAATGGCCAAACAGGGAAATCCCCATAAATATGATTTGCCGCGGCCCATGCTGAATAAAAAAAATTATGATTTTAGCTTCTCCGGCTTGAAAACGGCTGTTCTTTATTTAGTTAAAGATCAAAAAAACATTTCTGATAAATTTAGGAGGGACTTGGCTGCTTCTTTTCAGCAAGCCGCCTTTGATGTACTAATTGGTAAAACCTTAAGAGCCGCTGGGCAATACAAAGCCAAAACTATTATGGTAAGCGGCGGGGTAGCCGCTAACCGAACTTTAGCTATCAAGCTCAAGAAATCTGTTACCGATATAAATTTATATGTCCCGCCTTTAAAATATTGTACGGACAATGCGGCGATGATTGCTATGGCCGGGTGGTTTATGACTAAGAAAAGAAAGTTTACACCTCTAAATAAAGTAAGAGCAGATTCAAATTGGGAGCTGGAATAATTGAAAATATGCGATAAAAAAGGTAAAATATAATTAATGAAGAAAGAATTACCGAAAATTTACAATCCAAAAGATGTTGAAAAAGATATCTATTCATTTTGGGAAAAGAGTGGTTTTTTTAATCCGGATAAATTGCCCTTCAAGACGAAAAAACGTTTTGTAATTTCCATGCCGCCAGCGAATGTAACCGGAGACCTTCATATCGGCCACGCCCGTTATCTGACCTTGGAAGATATTATGACCCGCTACCATCGCATGAAACAGGAAAAAACCCTTTGGCTCCCGGGCACTGACCACGCGGGAATTGCTACTCAAGTGATGGTGGAAAGACTGCTTAAAAAAGAAGGGATCAGACGGCGCGATATCGGCCGGGAAAAATTCCTTGAGCATGTCTGGGCCTGGAAAGAAAAATACGGCGGTAAAATTCTTTCCCAATACAAAAGTATGGGCGCTTCCTGTGACTGGTCAAGAGAACATTTTACCATGGATCCGGATTTAACAGCGGCCGTTCATAAAGCTTTTATAAAAATGTTTAATGACGGCCTTATCTATCGGGGGCTTCGCATTACTAACTGGTGTCCTAGATGTTATACCGCTCTTTCAGACCTTGAAGTTACCCACCGGACACAAAAAGGCAGTCTTTGGTATAT
>CBDUSL010000075.1:0-2266 GCA_965370265.1 uncultured bacterium
CAACCAATACTATCCGCAATAACAGGGCACTTTGCTCTTAGTAAGAAAAATATTCTTTTATCATGTAATTCGGAAAGAGATTCATAGTTACCTTGCCCTTTACTGATAATAATATCTGCTTTTTTATAAATTTCTTTAAATTTCTTCGACCAGTGATCAAGCAGTAAGCCCGGTGCAGGAGAATTAACTTTGATAATTTTCGCCACATTATGTAATCCGCAAAAATAAGCATCTTCAGATAAGGCATCATTTAAAACCGGTTTATTTTTGACTACATAGTAAATATTTTCAAAAATCTTTATTTTACTAATATTTTCCAAAAGAATCCGGTCAAAAACTGTTTCTCCAGCATTATCCGCTAAAAAAAGAATGTTTTGGCTATTTTTCAACAATTTTCTAAATTTATTGATTTGGAAAAGACCAGTTTTGATATTTTTATTTTTTACTATTTTATCAATTTCTTTGATAACTTGTATGTTTGCATAAGCTCCAAAGTCTATCACATTTGCAGCCGCTGAAAATTTAATAGCTTTTAATAGTCCATTTTTACTTCTCTCAATATCTTTTCTTATTTTGGGGTAATATTTTAAAGCAATTTTATTACTTTTTCTTTTTTCATTTAAATAAATATCTTTGGGGCCCATCACTTCTTCAATGGCCACATAAATTTCTTTGGCCATAAAAGGTGGTACAGCAGTAGGGTAAATTTTAGGTAATTTGTTTAGTATCTTTTTTATAATGATTTCTTCCTGTTTTTGGCTAGCTTTTCTTAAACGAGCCATTCTCAAAGTCATATTAATTAAACAAGGAATACAATCAGGTTTTATTTTCATAATTTTAGTTTTACAAGTTAAGTTAAGTATAGTGGAAAAATGAGAAATAAAAAAGCCCCTTTTATTCAGGGGCTTGTTCTTCTGAAGGGTCAATTGTGATAAATTCTTCATCTTTAGAAGCTTTTTTTGGCGGTGTCTGAACTTCGTCAGAAATTGTTATCTCCTCAAAAAAATCATCTTTATTATTGTTTTCACTCATTCTAATCCCCTTTGAAAAAAGATCGATTTGACTTGTTTTATCATATACTATTAAATAAACCTGCAAATGTCAAGAAAATTCTGTATAACTTAAAGGCTTGTCCGCCGAAACCCTGCCTTCGCAGGCCGTAGCCGCTTCGGCAGACGTAGGCCTGAGCAGACCGAAGGGTGAAGGCGGATCAAGAAAAGAAGGTGATGCATCATGTGGTTAAAAAGAGTAATCGAGCTCATTAAACTTCTTAAGGACTATAACTTGGAAGAGCTAGAAACAAGAAATTGGTTTCGCTCTATTAAAATCGTTAGGAGGGCTCGAATTAAAAGGACTGTAGTGCCGGTTCAGGCTCAAAAAACGGAAAATCAAACTTATCCAACTTGGCACAATCAGACTGAAAAAAAAGAAGAGTCTGATAAAGGATTTTTGGTAATCACTTCTCCTATGGTTGGCACATTTTATCGGGTGGAAAGTTCAGAAGCAGGACCCTTAGTTAAAATCGGTGACCGAGTAGAAGCTGATAAAACTGTGGTTTGCATTATTGAGGCTATGAAACTTATGAACCCGATAGAGAGCAAAGTCACTGGCACCATTATAAAGGTATTGGTCGAAAATAAAAAACCCGTTGATTTTGGGATGCCCCTCTTCAAGGTAAAGCCCGACTAATCCCCTCCCTATTTGGATGGGGATTTTTAATTATGAGATCCTTTCCCCTTCAATCTGTTCAGGGTCAGGATGAAGCGAAACCGTCATTTCTGGGCCCAGATCTTAAGCCATTTAATCCCCCGGTCACTTGAAATATTTTCTGTAATAAGAATAGTAAAGCCGATTTTCATTAGAAGTTGTCTGATTTCGCCCTTGGTAATATATCGAATTATCCTTTTTTCGCTGCTCGTTACCACGTCTTTTTCTTTTACCTCACCAGTCCCCTCTTCAATTCTTAAATGAAGTTTTCCGGTTGGTTTTAGAACCCGAAAAAAACCGATTATTGTCCGGCGTAATTCTTCTTTGGGTATTTCCTGTAATACGCCATGGGCCCAAATTCCGTCAAAGCATTCCGGTGGAAATTCCAGCGTTGTAAAATCCATTTGGCGGAAATCAATCTTTTGATACTTTTTTTTCGCTTCTTCCAAAAGAACTTCCGATAAATCAATGCCGGTGGGATTAAAGCCTTTATTATAAAATATGGCTGAATCTCTTCCTCCGGCACAACCGGCATCCAAAACAGATCCTCCCTTGGGTA
>CBDUSL010000076.1:0-2232 GCA_965370265.1 uncultured bacterium
GCTTGCCTGCAAGCCCCTCTTCCGCTACCGCTACAGAGGGTAAACTCCACCCCTTATACTTAAAAGGAAGAAGTAGCTTGCCCACCGTAGTCCGATAGGACGAAGGTGGAAAGGCTTGATTTTTCTCTTAAAGTATGCTATACTTATGTATGTAAAGGTACTAAAACAAAAATAAAAAAACAAAATACTACCCCCCATACAACTTACATAGAAAAGGGAGGTCACAAACAAAAAAGTATAATTTAAATTAGTATCTTTACCAGAAAAAGTTTTCTTTAGGTGAGAACTACATAATCCATATACGGTGTTTTTGTAAAGCGCCTTTTTTATTATAGCGCTTTCAATTTTTTGTTATCCCCAAAAACAAAAATGAAAAACAAATACACGGAGGTGGAGGTAGTTCCTTTTTTTAACCCCCAAAGAGACAATTCCCATTTTTGCCTGAGAAATCTTTCAAAAAATTTAGAAGGATCCCCTTCCCAACCCCGTTTAAAAAACAAATACCGAAAAATTTTAAGCACTTTCTTTGTGGCTGTGGTTTTTTTATTCCCCTTAGCTACCTCGTCTCAGACAATCGCCAAACAGGAAGTGGTTAACCTTACCAACCAGCAAAGACTTAACAATAATATTTATCAGCTTAAAATAAATCCCCTGCTTGAGCAGGCGGCTATGGCCAAGGCAAAAGACATGATCGCCGATAATTACTTTGCCCATTTCTCCCCCAGCGGAGAAAAGCCCTGGGATTTTATTACCGCGGCCGGATACCATTATAAATTTGCCGGTGAAAACCTGGCCATGGATTTTTCTTCAGCCACTAATGCCGTCAGTGCCTGGATGACTTCCGCCACTCACCAGGAAAATATTTTAAGCCTTGACTATGACGAAATAGGCATAGCCGTCGTTGAAGGAGAGCTTGAAGGCCGAAATACTATTCTTATTGTCCAGATGTTTGGAAAAAGAATAAATGCCCCGGTTGAAAATTCTCTTGTATCCATTGACCAGCTGAAACTAGCCATAGAACCCGAAGTAATACCGGCCTCTGTTCCCCAGCCGGTAGAAACAGCTGAACCGGAAATAACCGTCCAACCAATATTTGAAGATCAAAAAATGCCGGCAGAAGAGGAACCGGTTGTTGAATTAACCATGGTTAAGCCCGAAGAAAATATTACTTACGAAAATAATAGTAATCTTAAAATAGAAAGCTACTTTTACCTCCCCAGTTTTATTAATGAGCAGGAATTTGATTTATTCTTTACTGTTTCTTCGGATACCGAAAGATTAGCCCTTATTAACAATGAAACTTTAATTAGGTTCAGATATCTCAAAGAAAATATATTTTATGCCACCATAAAGACCCAAATATCCCCCATCAAACCGGACGAATATCAGATTCTTGCCTTTAATGACCATAATTATAATACCAAATCGATTAAACTGGCTTTTTATCCTCAAAAACAGACTAAACTGGCAAAAAACAGCCAGGTTAAAGGAGTAAGCACTGCTTCAACCGGCCAAAGCATTCTTTTTCTCTTCTTTCTAATTATTACCGCGGAGTTAGCCTTTTTAGCCCCTGAATTATGGCATATTTGGCACAGTGAAAAATTCTTATTTAAAAGACAAAAAAGAGATTCCTTTCTTTCTGCTGTTTTCTTCGTTCTCACCTTTTTTGTTCCTTATCTTTAAGTTATCCACATAAGCAATATCTCCAATAGAGATTATCCTAAAGTAAGCCAAAAAAACCCTTGAAAGCCAGGGGTTTTTTTATTACTTGACAAAAATACTCATTATCTTCTACAATAAGACATCAAGCAAAAACAAAATTTAACACCCAAAAATAAAATTCATCATATAGGAGGGTGTTATTTTATTTAAAATTAAAACACTATGCGGACTTTTCAAACAAGTCACTCAAAAATATATACAAAGGGAATGCATTGCCCTTTTGTTATGGGTGGTTTTTTTGAAAAAGTCGAAAAAAATATAATAAAGGTCGAACTAACTAGTTAAAATATAACTAGTTTTTTGTTTCGTAGGGAGTCTACCTTTGGAGGGTATGCTCGAGAACAAAAGCATGCTCCTTACGTTTAAAACGTTAACAATTAAACAACTAAAGAAACTTATGAAAAATTTCTTAATGAGAAAAAAAGTGCTCTTGAGCTTAGGCCTTATTGGCATAGTGGCAGTTTTTGCTGTAGTCGGCACCACCGCCTTCTTCAGTGATACTGAAACTTC
>CBDUSL010000077.1:0-2231 GCA_965370265.1 uncultured bacterium
GCTCTTTTTTCCAAAGAAGATATTTCTATCTGAGTTTGCTGAGCTTCCGCCATCAACTCATCAAGCATATTCTGATATTCAGCTTCTGAACTTTTAGTCTGGTCAAGAAGAAGTTCCTGAAAACTAACCTGGCTGCCCAGGTCTGATTTTTGGTTTATCAAAGAGACTTTTGTATCGTCAAGTTCATTTCTTTTGCCGGAAAGATCTTCATGCTGAACTTCAAGCTCGTGTTTAAGAACCTGAAAAGTATCCAGTTCATCCTTAATCCCCTCTTCCAAATTATTTAAGTATTTTATTTCATTAAAAAATTCAGAAAATGATTCGTTCAGTAAAGCAACTTCCAAATATGATTTTTGATTTTGTTGGTAAATTAGCCTGATTAATTCTGAAATTTGTTCTTTCTGACCGTTTATATTATCAGTTTTATAATCAATCTCTGTTTGTAATTTATCTATTTCTAATTTTATCTTTTCCGCTTCCTGTTCTGTTCGGGAAATATCCAAGTTTGTAAGACCGATCTGGTTATCAAGAAGATAAACTTCGTTTTTTAGAGAAGCTGCTTCATGTTGTTTGGCGGAAATATTTTGTTTAAAAACTTCGGACTGCTGGTTAATCTCAGATATCCGGTCTCTTTTTTCGGATATCTCTCCGCTTATTTCGTCAATATAAGTTTTAGTATCTTCATCCATCTCTTCTTCGGTAAGAGACTCAACCAGATCTTCATTTAAATTTAAGGCATTTGAAACTGGAATAAACAAAAAAGCAGCAATTATTACAAAGGCTACTGCTTGATAGACAAATATATTATTATTTGTTTTTATTTTAAACATTTTTGCTAATTTTAGCCGAATATATATGCAATTGTAATTATAGCAAAAAAATCGTCTTTTTACAAATTGGATAATTTGTCGATGGCCTGGTTAATTTTATTTATGGTTTTTTCCCGGCCGAATAAACTAACCATATCAAAAACATCTGGAGAAACTCTTTTGCCGGAAACGGCCACTCTGAATGGCCAGAGAACATTGCCTATTTTAAGCCCTTTTTCTTTTATGAAATCTAAAAATATTTGTTTTAGTTCATCTGCTTCAAATTGTTTTTCCCCTAAATCTTCAAGTTTCATTTTAACTAATTCCAGAGTCTGTATACTTTCAGTTTTAGAACCTTTTTTTGGAATAAGAATTTCCGTTAAATAATCGATATCCTCAAAAACAAAATCGCAAAGAGTGTTTATTTCCTTTAAAGTAGAAATTCTTTCCTGGGCCATCTGCCAGAGTTTTATTAAATCAATTTTATTCTTTTTAGCAATTATTAAATAGTCTTTTTTTAGATAAGTGTTGCCCAGATCAGCCAAATCTTTAATGTTTTTCTGTCTAATATAAAGGCCATTTAGCCAATTTAGTTTATCAAGGTCAAAAATGGCTCCGGCCTTATTAACCCCTTCTAAAGAAAAAACTTCAGTCAGCTTTTCTAAAGTAAAAAATTCTTCTTCTGTTTTTGGATTCCAGCCCAAAAGAACAAGAAAATTGATCAGAGTTTCCGGCAAGTATCCGTCTTTTCTATACTGCAATATAGAAACAGAACCATGCCGCTTGGAAAGCTTCTTTTTGTCCCGCCCAAGAATTAAGGGAAGATGGGCAAATTTCGGCGGTTCAAAACCAAAAGCCTGATAAAGCAAAATATGCTTAGGGGTAGAGGGAAGCCATTCTTCCGCTCTGATAACATGAGTTATTTCCATGTCGTGATCATCTATAACATTAGCCAGATGATAAGTGGGAAAACCGTCAGATTTTAATAGGATGCAATCATCAAGATCTTTATTTTCAAACTTAATTTTTCCCCTTATAACATCTTGAAATTCAACTACGCCTTCTTTGGGAATATTAAGCCTGACTACATATTTTTCTCCTTTTTTTATTCTTTGTTCAATTTCCTCCGGTTTTAGTTTAAGGCATTTTTTATCATACCTGGGCGGCAATCCGCTATTTTTTTGGTAAGATCTTAATTCATCGAGCCTTTCCTTAGAACAAAAGCACTTATAAGCTTGTCCGCTTTTTAGTATTTTATCAAGATTTTTTTTGTATAAAGTGGTTCTTTTTGACTGGAAAAAGGGGCCCTCATCAATGGTTAAACCAAGCCATTTAAGGCTATCTCTAATCGTTTTTACGCTTGTTTCATCACAACGCTCCTGGTCCGTGTCTTCTATTCGCAAGATAAATTTTCCCTTTTCT
>CBDUSL010000078.1:0-2143 GCA_965370265.1 uncultured bacterium
CTAATTGTGTCCAGACAGAACCATTGCAGTAATATACTGTGCCCGAAGTATTATAATATATTTCTCCTGCATTTTCAGCTTCACAAGGATCTTCTGATTTATCACCCGGAACAAGTCTTAATATGCCAGCCTCGTCTTCTACTAAGTCTCCCAAGGTAAGAGGGCCTAGTTTTGTCTGGGAACTGGCTGAAGTATTCAAGGGAGCGGCCACATTACCGCCTGGGGGGGTATCCGTGGGTTCTGACCAAGCTTTAGCTTGATTTGAAATAACAAAAAATCCCCCGAGAATAAGGCAAAAAATGAGGGATTTAAGGACTATACTATAAAAACATCTAAAATTTATGACTAATATCGCTTTATTTTTCATGTTTTTGATATTTTTCTATAAAAACCACTTTGACACTTTACCTAGAGTAATTATATAATAACATAAGTAGCCGTATCGTGTCTATATAAATAAAAATACAATATTACCCATGAATAAGCTTAATAACATCTTAAAAAAACCCCGGCAAATGCTGGATAATCCCTCTCAAAGTGCCATTTTGGGAGGTATTGTTCTCTCCTTAATTTTACTGCTTATTTTTCTTTCCGGATATTACTTCACAAAACTGGATTCAAGTAACAAAAATGTTTCAAGAATATTGGGGGAATTAAATCGTGGGCCAGACGAACCGACGGAAACTGAACTATCAAAAGTATACAGCCGTTACGGTACAGTTTCAAAAGTTAAAGACAATAACATTTTTTTTGTTTCAAGATATAAAAGAGATAATTATTATATTGAATCTACCCTAAAGGCTGAATTAAATGAGGGGACTATATTATTAAAAAAAGACCTTTATTTGCTTTACAAAAAGGGGCCTGATTTTTTTAATGCTACAGACAACGAAGCCATCAATTTAAACGAAATAAATATTGGCGATAATGTTATGGTTTATTCAAAACAAGATATTAAATATAGGACCGAATTTAATGCTTCTAATGTTGAAGTGTTTTACAAATCGCAAGAATATTAATTAATAAATATAAGGAAAAAAATATGACTTACATTTGGATTATTGTCGGTGTAGTAGTAGCCTTTATTCTTTGGCTTATTGGAGTTTACAACTCTCTTATCCGGACAAAAAATCACGTTAACGAAGCTTGGTCGGATATTGATGTCCAGTTAAAAAGGCGCTACAACCTTATTCCCAATCTTGTTGAAACAGTAAAGGGATACGCCAAACACGAGAGAGAAGTTTTCGAAAAAGTAACCCAGGCCAGATCTCAAGCCATGGGTGCCCAGTCAGTTGAGGAACACGGCAAAGCCGAGAATATGCTTAAAGGAGCTTTAAAAAGTTTATTCGCCGTCGCCGAAAATTATCCCGAATTAAAAGCCTCCCAAAACTTTTCCAAGCTTCAGGATGAACTCGCCGATACAGAAAATAAAATTCAGGCTTCCAGAAGATTTTATAACGGTAATGTCCGTGACTTTAACACTAAGATTCAGGTCTTCCCTACCAATATGTTTGCCAAGCGCTTAGGTTTTAACAAGAGAGAATTTTTTGAGATTGAAGAAGAGGGAGAAAAGAAAAACCCCGAGGTTAAGTTTTAGAAATTCAAAGCACAAAATTCAAAACCTTTACCCCTTTGCCGTCATTACGAGGAGCCGAGCGACAAAGTAATCTCAACATTGAGATTACCACGCCCCACTGGGGCTCGTAATGACAGTTGAGAAAAGAAGTAGTTTTGAATTTTTGATTTATCAAAAGATGACTACTTATGATTTTATCAGAAAAAATAAAAGAAGAAGCTTTTTTTTAATAGCTGTTTTTATCGTTTTTGTTTTGCTGGTTGGGTATTTTACCGGTTATTACATGGATCTAGGCTATACCGGCCTTATCGTGGCAGTGGGAGTAGCCACCTTCATGACCTTAATTAGTTATTTTCAGGGAGATAGTATCGCCCTCTGGACGGCCGGGGCCAAGCCAATCAAGAAAGAAGATAACCCTTATGTTTTCCGACTAGTAGAAAACCTCTGCATTACGGCCGGCCTGCCTATGCCCGGTATATACATTATTAATGATCCGGCTCCTAATGCCTTTGCTACCGGCCGCGACCCTGAACATGCTTCAATCGCTTTGACCACCGGTCTTATTGA
>CBDUSL010000079.1:0-2080 GCA_965370265.1 uncultured bacterium
GTAAAAGGGGCTTTAACTGTTGATGGCAATTTAACGGCCAACGGATTTACTGGCGATGGTATTATTTCTACCGTTAATATCTTAGACGGAACAATTGACACAGCTGATTTAGCCGGTGACAGTATCACTCCTGACAAAATTAATGGAACAGGCGGAGCAAATCTGCCAATCGCCTATGGTTTTTGTGACTCAGACGGTAGTACTCGAGGCGGCACTTCAAATATAAGCTGCTCATGGAACGCTGGAAGTAGTCAATATGAAATTACTATTACTGATGAAACTTATTATTACAACGACTACATAACAATAGTAACTGCGATTAGCGACGGAATGATTGCTTCAACCAGTAGCGTTAGTGATAAACTTGTGATTTCGTTTATAAAACACGATAGCACTACCGGTCAGCAATCTGATTTTGCTTTTGTAGTTTATAAGTACTAAAAATAAAAAACCATTCTAAATAAACTTGGGGTGGTTTTTTATTATTTAATAAAAATGATATTATTACCTTATGAATAATCTTATTGCTAAAATCAAATCAACAAATAACTTAAAAAGTGAAATACAGAAAATTTTATCCCCTCTTGGCGGAATTGAAAATTTTGTAAAACCAGGGGAAAGAGTTTTAATCAAACCAAATTTTAATACTGCCGATCCTTTTCCCGCCTCTTCTGACCCGGAATTTATTAAAACCGTAATTGAAACAGTAAAACAAGTCAAGCCATCAGAAATAATTATCGGTGATTCCTGTACTCTGTTTCAGAGAACTAAAAAAGTTATGAGGTGTTTGAATATTGATTGTTTGTCTAAAGAATACGGAGTAAAAGTGATTAACTTTGATCAAGAAAAATTTATTAAAAAGAAAATAAACGGGCAATATTTAAAGTCTGTACGTATCCCGAAAATAATGGAAGAGGTGGATAAAATAATAATCCTCCCCTGCCTTAAAGTTCATCGTTATGCCCGTTTTACGATGAGCTTAAAAATCGGAGTCGGAATTATGAAAAAGAGGGAAAGAATAAAACTTCACGCTAAAAATCTGGAAGAAAAAATTGCTGAATTAAACTTGGCTTACAAGCCTGATTTAATTATTATGGACGGACGCAAGGCCTTTATCACCGAAGGGCCGGAAAAAGGCCAGATAGTGGAGCCCGATATTTTAATGGCTGGCGTTGACCGAGTGGCCATGGATATAGAGGGGCTTAAAATTTTAAAATCCTACCCGGCTGAAAATCTTATCAAAGGAGAAATTTTGGACCAGCCTCAGATAAAACAGGCTTTGGAAATAAATATTGGTTCTAAAGAATACGAATTAATTAATACATAATTTAATCATACAAAAACCCCTCGTTAAAGGGGTTTTTGTGTATCGGACTTTATATTGACGTTTCAAAAAGTGATTTCTTAAAACTGTCCGCGTCCACCGCCTCTGTTTTGCCGGCGGTTGCGATGGCAATCACGGCAATAAATTGGTCGGTCTCCGTCTGGCTCAAAGGGAAGCTCGGTAATTTCGGCTCCGCATTCTGAGCAGGTCCATTTGCCTTGGAACATTTTACGTTCTCCAAAGCCTTGTTGGTCGTCCATTTTTTATGAACTTTCTTGTGTATCCCGATAACCTTACTATTTTTCAAATAATTCAAGCGGGATACCTTACTAATTAATGGCCTTAGCCTATCATATATCTGGATTTTGTCAAGCTTAAGTATATTATAGTTTTTATTGAGTTATAACTGGGGTCTCTTTGATACCAGGGTCTGGTTCACATTCATAGCCACATTTGTCGCAAACATACTTTAATTCTAAAGTAAGCGGATTACAGTATTGGGTTCCAGAACAAGCGCCGGCAGCTGTGCCGTCACTGCATTTCGCAGTACAGATGCCACTAGTTTCACAATAGGGTGTGCTGACCGGGCAGGTGTAGTTACATCGGTTGCAGTCTAAAATTAAAGTGGCCGTGTCTGGATCACAGTATTGAGCCGAACTATTACACTGATCTATAAAAGTTCCGTCACTGCAAACCCCGCAAGTTACTTTGTTTTCCAGCAAAGCATCGGTGTAAGGGGTGCCGTTGGTGTCGTAG
>CBDUSL010000080.1:0-1979 GCA_965370265.1 uncultured bacterium
CGAACGACATGGTGGGCGATAGAGGAGTTGAACCTCTGACCTCTTGCGTGTCGAGTCCCGCCAAACGGCGGGATCCTCGAAAATTATCAAAATCAAAGATTTTGTAATTTTCGGGACAAACTCTCCTTGTTCTGATTCTCCGGCGTATTTTTCTGGTGGGTCCGAGAGGACTCGAACCTCTGACCTTTTGCGTGTCGAGCAAACGCTCTAACCAGCTGAGCTACGGACCCATGCTTGAAAAATCTATACACCCAAGTAGTAAAAATTGTAGCCGAATATTTTATAAAAGTCAACCTTAAAAAAAACCCGCTCTAAAAAAGTAGAGCGGGTAATGGTTTAGCACCATACTCCTGTAAATTTAGTTAGTGGTCGGGGGGCCGGTGCTTCATGGCCACACTTGATACATTTTCTGATTTTAATATACCCTGTGTCACCACAGTCAGAAGAACCCTTGTTTTTGTGGACTAGCTTAGTTTCTTCGCCACAAACAGAACAAACATTTTTTGGTGAATTCATGTTTCCTCCTCCTTCTCTAATGAACAAAACAAAAAACTGACCTTTAGGCCAGTCTTCTTATTAACTAATTATTTAGCTAATTTATGATTAAAAAAGTCTGACCCGGTCAGTAAAATTAAACCAATACCAATAATTTTGGCTTGTAGATTTTACTAATTTTTGGTCAATCTTTTTCATGTCTGTACAGCTTATATTAAAAGGTAATATTTGTCAATTCAGGGTTTATTTATTGCAAAAATTAGACCCGCCAAGAATATCTTTTGGTTGTCTAGTCATAATTTCTTTCCAACCCAAACTTGGATTGTTTTTCAAAAAGGATTTGACGATATAGTAACCAATAGCATATCCAGTCCAACGAATATATTTTTCATTACCAGAGAATACTCCTCGGCGAATTTTAAGATCGGTTGACTGTAACAAATTTGCCAATTTCATTTCTGAAAATATAACCTTTGCCTGATTTAGTTCAAAGATTTTAATCCAAGGAACTTGATTGCCACCGATAACTTGTTCACAAAAGTGTTCGGCTAAACCTTCAAAAATTATTGAATCTGAAAGGGTCGCACATTTTTTATCTCTCAAAAAAACAGCATGATTAAATTCGTGCCCGACAGTTTTGCTTAAAGCTTTATTGCATTGCCGACTAGTGGGATTGATAAAAATTAAAATAGTATCCGACCAGGGGGTATAGCCAGTTGTACCCGACATTTCTTCTTTAACAAATTGGCTAAATGTTGGAAAGACAAAAATACTAAAAATTCCTCCAGGTAAAACGTCAGAGCATTTTTTAATAGCTTTCGTTATAGTTTCAATTATCCTTACTTCATCTAAAGTAAAAGTATATTGATGGTTATTATCATCGGCCTTATCGAAAATAAGCTCTTGTAGATAATTATTTAGGTTTTCTTTAGTATTAAAGCCAGCATAACCGCTATCCGAATCTTCAATCTCTCCTGATAAACAAGATATTAACTCATCTTTATCACTACTACCTGAGCTATAATTTACACAGGGCAAATGAATATAAGTAATTGTTTTGCCTTTATTTTTTATTATTTCTATTTTCATAAATTTTATCCTTTATATACTGGATTTTTTCCTTTAGTGAGAGTCATGTCAAGGTGCAACCTTGCCAAGGCAATTTAGGACACTATTACCTCCGTAATTTTCTAACGAGTTCGGCTAATTTTCATCATCGGCACGTTCGTAATCGTAAGATGAGATATACCCTCATACTTTTCAAAGTATTAATCTAATTCTCGGTTTGTGACTCTAGGCATTTTTTTAAGAAATGAATTATAGGATTTTACAAACTCCCCTCTCCCCTTTGACTTCGCTCCCATTCGGGCCTAAGCCCTCAGGGCCGAAGGCAGGGTTTAGAGAGTAAATTCACTATATTATTTTTTAAGGCGCTCGCACGCCGAAGCCTTGGCGAAGGCGTGGTGCGCCTGGAGTCGCCTGCG
>CBDUSL010000081.1:0-1935 GCA_965370265.1 uncultured bacterium
CATGTTAGTCAGCAACACATCCATGTAAGGGGTGCCGTTGGTGTCGTAGTAATAAGGAATTCCTGGATTAAAATATCTCTGATTTCCCTCATCCCACTCTCCTGCTATGGTTTGTTCTGGGAAACAAAGGGTATTTGTTCCTAAATCTGAAGTAACAGTATAGAGCCGAGCCGGCACAGTAATCTCAGCTTGCGTCGCATCGTAATAGCCTGGACTCATAGTAAATGCTGCTTTGCCGCCTTCGACAAAATTCAACTCATCATCTGGAGTCATTTTTTGAAAACTATTACTGGTCATCACAAACATACTTTGGTCATAGCGGCCAAAATAAATGCCAAAACCATCAGGAATATTTTCTGGATATGGTTCATTAAAATTTATCTCACTGATAGTGGTGGGAGAATAGGCTATGGAATTTACCCGGCAGGCACCATTCATTGCTTTTTGTTTTAGAGTTTTATCAAAATACGGTGTACCATCTATATCGTAATAATAACTAACAACCGTACTCTGGTTAATATTATTAGCGGGCAGGCAAAAAGTTTTATTCCCGATATCAGTTACCAAACTGAAAGTCAGGGCAGGAATTTCCGCCGTTTCTAGGACACTCTGACTAATTTTTATCTGTAAAGGAGATTTGCTCGCCGGATTTATCGGATTATCTTCCGGTTGAAAAGAGCCTCCAATGTCCTCTATGGAATACAGTGTGACCGCCGAGGCTTCCTTAAAGAAGAAAGAGGTTAGCGGATTTTTGGACCCGATTTTTAGATTTTTGTTCTCCTTAAAAACAGAATTATTAGATTTATTGTAAGTGGCCATGACTATGCCATCTCTTAAAAATTCAAATTCAGCTGCCTCCGAGTCTTTGAGACTAGTCGTACTGGGTGCGCCGTCAGTTAATTGAAAAGGCTTATAACTAACCGCTTTTGGTATTTTAATTTTACTTTCATTAAAAACAGGTAAAGCAAATACAGCGGCAAAGCCAACAGTTAAGGCACCGAACATAATTAGGCCGATTGCTAATTTTTGGGTAATAGAAGTTGAGGTAGCAACCTCGGTATCTGTGTTAAATTTTGTCATAAATTTATTTTTAGTTAGTTAACAAAAAAAACAGCCTTAGAAGCTGTTATCTAATGATATATATGATTGTAATAATTTATTTTTTCTAGTGAAAATCGGATCACTAAATTCATTTTATTTTTGTTTTACTGCCCTAATAATAGCATATTTTAGCCGAAAAGTCAACCCAAGAAAAACCCCGCTCTTCGATACGACTCAGGACGGGGGAATTTTTTTTATACCCAATTTACTGCTATAATAAACCAATATGAAAAAGAAAATAACAGTCTTAGCCGCTATGGCCATTATGTTTGCCGCTTTTCTCTGGGCTTTGGACGGCATTTATTTCACTCCCTGGATTCTTGACCTGGGTCTCTGGGATGTGCCGGTTTTTGTCTTTATACTTCATATTACCGGTTCGGTTATTCTTTCTTATTTTTTAATTATAAAAAGACAGGAACTTAAGAATTTAAATAAAAGTGACTGGCTTTCTTTTTTGTTAGTCGGCATTTTTGGCGGAGCCATCGGGACAATGGCTATTATCGGCGCTATTTCACGAGTTCATTCAGCTGATCTCAATATTTCGGTAGTTTTAATCTTGCAAAAGATACAGCCAATCTTTGCTATCCTACTCGCCTATGTCTGGCTAAAAGAACGTCCTCGGAAATCATTTTTTCTTTGGGCCCTGTTTGCTCTAGTCGGCAGTTATTTTCTTACTTTTGGTTTCGCTAAAGCTGACTTTTCAGCTGATGGTATGTTAATCCCGGCCTTGCTCGCCACCTTAGCCGCTTTTTCTTTTGGCTCTTCAACAGTTTTTTCAAAAAAAGCAATCCGCAAAATTTCGCACGGACTTAGCACCGCTCTCCGCTTTTTTAT
>CBDUSL010000082.1:0-1846 GCA_965370265.1 uncultured bacterium
ATCACAGGTCAAGAAGCGCCCTCTTGAGGGTTGCCGAAAAAATATAAAGATAAATATAAAATTCGTTTAACAACGCGGAAATAAAAACAAAAAATGACAAAATTTACACGCCTTTCCCAAAACAGAAGACAATCACGGCTTTCTAAACCGGGTTTTTTTGCTAAATTTAAATTCGACAAAGAAGGACTCAGTGTGGCTATCTTTTTAGCCTTGATTATCTCCGGTTTTGCCTATCTCGCCCTGATCAACAGTGTTTCTACTCGGGGTTTTGAAATAAAAGAATTGGAAGAAAAAATCGAATTACTCAAAGATACCAACGGAAAAATGGAGATGGAAGCAGCCGAACTGCAATCAATGAATGTTATTGCGGCCGCATCCAAGCAAATGAATCTAAAAGCGATAGAAAATCCTGAATATGTCGGAGTAACCGCTCCAGTCGTTGCTTTGAGAAGATAACAAATCGTTGAATTTTTAGGAAAAATAGGATAAACTTATCAAATAGTTCAACGATTTTTATTATATATGGCCTACCGGACCAGAAAAAGAAATATCGACGGGGGGAAAAGAATAAAATATGATCGTATCAACCTTTTAGCCGTGGTTGTTTTTATTTTCTCTTTTTTTCTAATTTTAAGGCTTTTCGATATTCAGGTTATTCAACATTCTTTTTATGACGCTTTAGCCAGAGGTCAGCATGAACTTTTTGAAAAACTTCTTCCGGAACGGGGAAGAATATATGTTAAGGACAGGGCTAATCCGGAAAAGCTTTTTCCTTTAGCAACCAATCAAGAACTTCATTTTGTCTATGCCGTACCGAAAA
The DNA here is from genome assembly GCA_965370265.1 of uncultured bacterium. Taxonomy (GTDB): domain Bacteria; phylum Patescibacteriota; class Patescibacteriia; order JAXHNJ01; family JAXHNJ01; genus CBDUSL01. The sequence continues at coordinate 821 of CBDUSL010000082.1, forward strand.
AAATAGAAGATCCAGAGGAAGCAACGGAAAAAATTTGTGAGCTTCTTGGCTTGGAGGAAGAAATAATATTAAACCGTTTTTCCAAAGAAGGGGATCTTTTTGAGCCGGTTATGCACGGAGTAAGCGATGAGCTCTGGGAGGAAATTGAGGCGTTAAATATTGATGGGATTGAGTCCAGTCCGGAAAGCCATCGTTATTATCCCGAAGGGGAAATCGGGGCCCATATCCTTGGTTTTGTTGGAGAGCGTCAGGAGGCAGAGGAAAAACTGGGACAGTATGGATTGGAAGGCTTCTTTAATGAAGAACTTGCCGGCAGCCAGGGTCATTTGGAAACGGAAAGAGACGCCGGTGGCCGTTGGATTACCGTCGGAAAAATAGATTTCCAGGAAGCCAGGGATGGGGATGATTTGATTCTTACTATTGACCACACTATTCAGTATATTGCCTGCCAAAAACTTGATGCCTGGGTTCTGGAGCACGGGGCCGACGGCGGATCACTTATTATTATGGAACCAAAGACAGGAGCAATTTTAGCTATGTGCGGCTCCCCGGATTTTGACCCAAATGAATATAATGAAGTAGAAGGTATTGAGGTTTATAAGAATCCTTCTATCTATGATACTTATGAACCCGGTTCAGTTTTTAAGGCGGTAACTATGGCCGCCGCTTTAGATCAGGGCGCAGTTACTCCCCAGACAACTTATGTTGACAGTGGCGAGGAAAAAATCGGGCCTTATACAATTAGAAACTCTGATCTTAAAGCTTATGACGAGCAGACTATGACCCAGGTTCTGGAACAATCGCTTAACACCGGGGCTATTTTTGCGATGAGGCAAATTGGCGAAAAAGTGTTTTATAAATATGTTAAAGATTTCGGTTTTGGTGAAGCTACAGGTATTCGCTTGGACACGGAACTGCCCGGAGATATATCTAATCTTAAAACTTACAAAGAGATATATGCGGCCACCGGTTCTTTTGGCCAGGGTATTACCGCTACCGCTTTACAGATGCTTAATGCTTTTGGCG
>CBDUSL010000083.1:0-1702 GCA_965370265.1 uncultured bacterium
AAAAGATAATTAATTATTAACTAAAAAACTATTAGCAAAAAATTACGCGTCAATCATCAAATTCGTATACCCGAAGTGGTATTGATTGACGAAAACAACGAAAATCTGGGCACTCTCTCGACTGATGAAGCGAGACGAATCGCTCAGGAAAGAGGCTATGACTTAGTGGAAGTCAATCCCAAGGCTAATCCTTCCGTCTGCAAACTGCTGGACTACGGAGCATATATGTACCAGCTTGAAAAACAGGAAAGAAAGGCAAAAGCCAAGCAAAAGAAAACTGAAGTAAAAGGCATTCGCCTCAGCTATAAAATCGGAAAGCACGACCGGGAGGTAAAATTAAGGAACTCGGCCAGGTTTCTTGATCAAGGCCATAAGGTAAAAATTGAAATGCTTCTTAGGGGCCGCGAAATGGCCCACAAGGATATGGGGCAGGAAATGATTCAAAACTTTGTCAAAGAACTGGGAGAAGGAATCGAGATAGAACAGCCGATTTCCAAGCAAGGAAGAAAATATTTCGTTATAATTTATAAAAAAACTAGTTAATTAAATAAGCAATCATGCCAAAGATAAAAACACATAAAGCATCCGTCAAACGGTTTAAAAGAACTAAAAAGGGAAAATTCCTCCAGACCAAGGGCGGGCAGGATCATTTTAATGCCCGTGAATCTTCCAAAAAAACCATGAATAAAAGAAAGAAAGAATCCGTTTCAAAGAATAATATTAAAGCTTTAAAAAAATTAATTCCCTATCACAAGGCTAAAAAATATGCGCGTTAAACGAGGAACATCACACACAAAGAAAAGAAAAAGACTTCTAAAAAAAACGAAGGGTTTTAGGGCCGGTCGTAAAAATTTAATCAGGTTAGCCAAAACAGCCGTTCTCAAGGCCGGCGTTCATGCTTATAATGACCGTAAGCGCAAAAAAAGAACCCGTCGCGGTCTATGGCAGATTAAGATTAATGCCGCTGTCAGACCATACGGACTTTCTTATTCCAAATTCATAAATCTTCTTAAAAAGAATAAAATTGAACTGGATAGAAAAGTATTGGCTGATTTAGCGGAACACGAAACAGAAGTTTTTGAAGCAATTGTAAAATTAGTTGCCAAGGAAGCTAAACAAGAGAAACCTAAAAAGTAATTTTCTTCTAATTAAAAAAACTTTCCCTTACCTGGATAGTTTTTTTATTACAAAAATCAGTTTATTAATCACACCATCAATATTTTTGTAAATATCGTAATTAGTAACTCGAAAAAATTTTATGCCGAACGATTCAATATATTCCTGCCTTTGCCTATCATATTTAATTGCTTTACTGGTAAAATGAGAAGGGCCATCTATCTCAATAGCCAGCTTTAATTTAGGACAATAGAAATCCAACACATAATAGCCAATGCTATGCTGTCTTCTAAATTTATAGCCAAGTACTTGCCTATTCTTAAGATGCATCCAGAAAAAAACTTCTGCCCGAGGCATAGAATTTCTTAAGTGACGGCGCCTTATCAACATTGAAAAACGGTTGTAAATAATTCCCATAATAATTCCTCCCCCGTTCCAAACCAGGTCAAATACTGCAACATAAGTAACACGTCCCCTCCTTTTACAAAAGGAGGGGAACCAGGGGTGGTTCCCTATACCACCATTTTTAGTTTTACATTTTTCTAAAAATGAGTCAATCTTTTTTCACTGCCAAATACACGCCTGT
>CBDUSL010000084.1:0-1694 GCA_965370265.1 uncultured bacterium
TGGCTTCTTTGGGAACTTTCCAGGAAAAAAAGGAAGAAAACATTCTGGAAAAATATAAATCCGCCTTTTCCTCCCTGGGCCTTTCTATGGTTATTATCCTGGCCATTGTTATTGTCTATTTAACTGGCCGGGCCTGGATGGCCGATTATTATTTAAATAAGGCTAACAAGGCCGTTGAAAACCAAGAAGATTTGGCGGTAGTTCAGGAATATTTAATCAACGCGGTGGAAAATTTTAATTGGCAGGAAACTTATAATTTTACCTTAGCCCAGAATTATTTAGTAAGAGCCCAGGTAGAGGCTCAGCAACTTCAGCCCGACACGGCTAAAATTCAGGAATGGATCACTTATTCATTAATCTATGCCGATAAAGCGGTGCAAATGGCCGAAAAAGATCCGGCTATATATTCCGCCTTAACAAATCTTTATCAGGATATTAATTTATTAACCCAGGATGATATTTCTGAACAAATTATTGAAGCTCACCAAAAAACCATAGAGCTGGATAAAAATAATCCCCAATACTATTATAATTTGGCTAATTATTACACGGTTTATGCCCAGAGTATTATTAATACTCTGGATCAAATGGAAGAAACACAAAAAGAAGAGGCAGCTTCTTTCGTTCAGGGTGTGATTACCGAAGCTTTAACCAATTATGACAAGGCAATTAACTTGAAGACAAATTATGCCATCGCCGAAGCGGCCAAGGCCTTAACTTATGAATTAAAAGGGGAAATCGAAATAGCGATTAATGAACTTATTTCTTTGACTGAAAAATACCCTCTTGATTTCAGCCTTTTTTACGAATTGGGAAGAATATATTTAAACCAGGATTCACTTGATTTGTCCGAAGCTGCTTTTAAACAGGTAATTAGTCTTTATCCCGGCCATTCAAATTCACATTGGCAGCTTTCTATAGTTTATGAAAAACAGGGAAAAACCGATTTGGCTATTCAGGAAATGGAAGTAGTAAAAGAAATAAATCCGGATAATGCTTCAGTTGAAGAAAGGCTAAATGCATTAAAGAGCGAATAAACTTTTTTTCTTGACTGAATTCAAAATATATTATAATATAATTCGCTGTTCTTAATATCAATAGTGTTGGAAGGAGGTGACGGCTATGTCTAATTGGGTTGGACCAGTAGTAGCTCTACTTCTTATTGGCGCTATTATTTATATTTTTGTTACTATCCGTGACAAAAAACACTATACTGAAAGTAGCGCTAAAAATGGCAAAAGCCGTTAATTAACCGCCTTTCCGATACCAAAAAAGCCCTGTCAAATGATGGGGCTTCTTATTTTATTTTTTTTATTTATCTTCTAATTCCTGTTTGTGCTTACAGTCTTTACTAGAACACTCTTCCATTCCTTCTTTGGCAAAAACCATCAAAGCGCTGCACTTGGGGCATTTGTTTCCGGTTGGCTTGGTCCAAAGGGCAAACTTACAATCAGGATATTGGTTACAGGCAAAAAAGAATTTACCGAATCGGCTTCTTTTCTGGACAATTTCGCCTTTTCCGCACTGGGGACAGGCTACTCCGGTTCCTTTTTCAAGGCCTTTTATATTTTTACAGGCAGGGTAATTTGAGCAGGCCAGAAAAGGTCCATACCGACCATGTTTCTTAACCATGGGTGAGCCGCATTTATCACAGACTTCTTTTGTTTTTTCCTCTTCTTCTTTACTCTTAATAC
>CBDUSL010000085.1:0-1659 GCA_965370265.1 uncultured bacterium
CTCGACACGCAAGAGGTCAGAGGTTCAACTCCTCTATCGCCCACCATGTCGTTCGCGAACGACGTGGCCCACCATTTTCACCCCTTTTTTAAGGGGTTTTTTTGTGATAGAATAAAGCTAATGAAAAATATACAAGCGGATAATACAATATTTTCCAAGGCTCTAAAAGATGAGCCTGCTTTAGCATTTATTTCTAAACTAATCAAAAAAATTCCAGAAGCAGAAATCTATTTAGTGGGCGGAGCTGTTCGAGACATAATTTTAAAAAAAGAAACAAAAGATTTTGATTTTGTCGTGCGTAACTTATCGGCAAAAAAGCTGGAGTCTTTTTTAAAAAAACTCGGAAAAGTTAATCTAGTTGGCAAATCATTCGGCGTATTTAAATTTGGACCTAGGAGCTCAAAAATAAAAGGTATTGATATTGCCCTCCCCAGAACCGAACATTCTTTAAATCTAACCGGCGGTTACCGGGACTTTAAAATCCAGTCAAATTATAAATTACCCATTGAAAAAGACCTGGAAAGAAGGGATTTTACGATTAATGCTCTTGCTTATGATATTAAAAATAATAATTTAATTGATAAGTTTAACGGTCTTTCTGATCTGGCGGCCGAAAAAATAAGAGCGGTCGGCAATCCTGAAAAAAGATTTAGAGAAGATTATACCCGCATATTAAGAGCTTTAAGATTTGCCGCTGTTCTAGACTTTGAAATTGAAATCAATACTTGGAAAGCTTTAAAAAAACTGGTTCCTAGATTGACCGGAAAAACTATTGCTCGTGAAGTAATGGCCAGGGAAATACTGACTGCCTTCAAGGCTAATTCAATAAAAACAGTTGATCTTTATGACGCCAGTGGGGTGTTTAAAACTTTAATGCCAGGGGTTGAAGATTTGAAAAATATACCTCAATCAGAGGTTTATCATTCGGAAGGCGATGTTTTTACTCATTCCCGTCTGGCCCTGGAAAGGCTTAATTCCCCTTCCTTCTTAAAAATACTTCCCTCAATTGACAATGATCTAGAAATAATCCTGGGTACTTTTTTTCATGATATAGGGAAAGGACCAGCTATTAAAACGCCCAAAACCCACAATGTTAAAAGAATTCGTTTTGATGCTCACGATGTTATTGGGGCAAAAATGACCGCTGACATTATTGATCGATTAAAACTTGAAAGTACGGGTGAAGTTAAAAAAAGAAATGTGGTTTGGCTGGTGAAAAGACATATGTTATTGATAGTTGACGATCCTTACAAATTTAAAGCTAATACGATAGAAAAATTATTTTTTAACCCCCGAGTCCCGGGGCAAAAACTCCTTAGTGTAATATTGGCCGATGCCCTGGCCAGTATCCCTAAATCCGGCAAACCTGATTTAAAAGGAATAATAAAAATGATAAAAAGAATAAGTGAAATGAGAAAGATGGACAAGAAAAAAAGGAGTCTGCCAAAACCTCTTATATCCGGGCATGATATTATTAAAGAACTAAAAATTAAGCAAGGTCCGGACATCGGGGAGTTTCTTTCCATCGTCAGAGAAAAACAACTTATGTCAGAAATTAAAAATAAAGAGGAAGCTTTTGAACTTCTAAAAAATTATATTTATGCAAAAAAATATACTCGTCAAAGAAAAAAACGAAAACGATAGACTGGATAAATTTCT
>CBDUSL010000086.1:0-1587 GCA_965370265.1 uncultured bacterium
CTTGTCCATGAGCCAAGTTATTTTGAAAAAGTGAAAGATACTCAAGGCAAGTCTTTTATTTCTTTAGACCCTGACACAGCCACCTCAGAAAAATCTTTTGAATCAGCGATCTGGGCGGTGGGGGGAGTTTTAAATTCGATTGATTCTGTATTTAATAAAGTAATTAGCAACGGCTTTGCTTTTGTCCGGCCGCCGGGTCATCACGCGGAAAAAGACCGAGCGATGGGTTTTTGCCTGTTTAATAATATTGCTATTGGGGCCGCTTATGGTTTGAAAAAATATAACTTAAAAAAAGTATTAATCATTGATATAGATTTACACCACGGCAATGGCACCCAGAATGCTTTTTATAATACTGACCAGGTTATGTATATTTCTCTCCATCAATATCCGCATTACCCGGGGACGGGTAGTTTTGACGAAAGGGGAGAGGGAAAGGGAGGAGGATTTAATCTGAATTTTCCTTTGACCGCTGGGGCAGATGACAATTTTTACAATTTACTTTTTGAAAATATTATTATTCCGGTGGCTAAACAATACAAACCAGAGCTGGTTTTAATTTCTTGTGGTTTTGATACTTATATAGAAGATCCATTAGGCGGAATGAAGATGACAGAAAAAGGTTATGCCGGTATGACCAGACAAATTTTAGAAATGGCAGAGAAAATATGTGATGGAAAAGTTATTTATGTTCTTGAAGGCGGTTATTCTCAAGAAGGAATTAAAAAAGGAACAAAGGCGATTTTAGAAGAGATGACTTTCCAAAATAAAGAAAAATATTCATGGAGAGAAACAGCTGAATTTAAGGAATATTATGAAGAAGTAAAAAAATATTTTAGGGAGTATTGGGATTTTTGATATGACTGTCTTAATTATAATTTTAACAATTATTATTATCCTGGCTGGTTTATGGGGTTTGATTCTGCCTTTTCTGCCCGGACCGCCATTGGTCTGGCTGGGGATTTTTATTTACTCATGGTACACGGGCTTTGAAGATGTTTCATTAACCACTAATTTAATTTTTCTCGGCTTAGTCGTCTTTTCTCTTATCTTTGACTGGGTGGCTGCTGCTTATGGCGCCAAAAAAATGGGCGCTACAAAATGGGGGATGATAGGGGGGATTGCCGGTCTTATTATCGGACTTTCAGCCGGTTTCCCCGGCTTGATTTTAGGCCCATTTTTGGGCGCTTCTGTCTTTGAATTAATGATGGGTAAAGAGACTAAGAAGGCTTTTAAGGCCGGTCTAGGGGCTATTTTAGGCCTTTTGGGAGGTATTTTACTGAAGATCAGTATTTCCCTGGTAATGATAGGTATTTTCCTCTGGAAGATATGGCTTTAAAAGGCGTTTTTATTTGTTTTTAGGCCTAAAAAATAGTATAATTACAAAAATAATTTAAACATAATGATGAAAAAAATAGTTTTCTTAATTTCAATTATCAGCCTGGTAATTATTCTGCCTGGCTGTGTCCAGTCGGACAAAACCGGCCAATATACTGACTTTGTCCGAAGAGAGGGCGAAGTAGCGGGTGAAGATAGTATTCAGAAGGAAACGGTGAGAATTTACGGAGTTTATCCGGAAAAGGTTTC
>CBDUSL010000087.1:0-1504 GCA_965370265.1 uncultured bacterium
AAAAGCGTTTGCAAGGAAGGAGAGTGCCCTTCCTGAGCTGCTAGGCCGAAATTCTAATATTTAGAAGAGTAGGTTGTGCCGGGTGTTCCCGTGACAGAACAGGAGTATGATTGTACTCCGCTAAAACAAGACTCTGATTGAAGATTAATCAGAGTAAAGTAAGGTGGAACCACGAAAGTATTTTATTAATACTTCTCGTCCTTACCAGGGTGAGATTTTTTTATTAATAAAATAATTATAACAATATGAAAATTGCGAGTAATATTCTCGAACTTATCGGCCAAACGCCAATGGTTAGAATTAATCACTTAAACCCCAATGAAAAAGTTAACATTTGGGCGAAGTTAGAATACCTTAACCCCACCGGTTCTATTAAGGATAGAATTGGCAAATACATGATTGAAGAAGCGGAAAAATCAGGTGAATTAAAAGAAGGGGGGACAATTGTTGAAAATACTTCCGGGAACACGGGACTTGGTTTATCTTTAGTGGCGGCCGTAAAAGGTTATAAAACAATCTTAACAATGCCCGACAAAACAAGCTGGGAAAAAATTAATTTTCTTAAAGCCTACGGTGCCGATACAGTTGTTACGCCGACGAGTGTGCCGGCTGATTCCCCGAAAAGCTACTATGAAACAGCAAAAAGAATTGCTAGGGAAACAGAAAATTCTTATTACCCAAATCAATATGATAATCCAAAAAATATTGAAGCTCATTATAAATCAACTGGTCCAGAAATTTGGGAACAAACCGATGGAAAAATTGATTATTTTGTGACGGGGATAGGTACGGGCGGAACTCTTTCAGGCGTGGCTAAATTTCTCAAAGAAAAAAATAAGGAAATAAAAATAGTGGCGGTTGATCCGATCGGCTCAGTGTTTTATGAGTATTACAAAAATGGTAAACCAGGAGATTATAAACCTTACAAAGTGGAAGGGATAGGGGAAAGTAAAATCACCAAGGCATTAAACTTTGAAATTATTGATGAAATTATTCGAGTCGAAGATAAGCCATCTTTTTTAACGACACGGGAATTGGCAAAAAGAGAAGGTCTTTTTACAGGTGGTTCTTCTGGAGCAATAATGTGGGCTGCTCAGCAAGTAGCCAAGAGACAAAAAGATAAAGCCAATATTGTAGTTATCTTCCCAGACTCAGGTGATCGTTATGTCTCAAAAATTTATAATGATGATTGGATGAAAGAGAATAAATTTCTATAAAAAGGTAGATATTGATCTTGGATATCTTTTTATTTTTGTGATATTCTTAAACTAATGATTATTAAGATTAGGGTAACACCGAATGCTAAAGCTAGCAAAATCTCCAACGAGGGAGATTTTTTTAAAGTAAAAGTGCTTAGCCGAGCAGAAAGTGGAAGAGCTAATAAAGAGCTTATAATCTTATTAGCCAGGTATTTTCAGGTTAGCAAAAGTTTGATAATAATTAAAAAAGGGGAAAAAGTAAGGAATAAAGTGGTTGAAATTATAGGGGTAAAACACTTGCCAAA